>DVOR01000090.1 GCA_018713405.1 Candidatus Spyradenecus faecavium
GAGCAGGCGCAACAGCTGCCCCAGCAGCAGGATCGCCGCGAAGATCGCCACCAGGCCGAAAACGACGTAGACGATGTTCGCCGCCATCTCGCCGGGGATCTTCATGAAGAGGCCGTGCAGCCACGCCTCGACCGGCGAGGTCGCCGCCGCCACGAAGTTGATGCTGTCCATGTTGAAGCCCGCCGAGCCGTAGAGCACGCCCGAGACCAGGCCCGAGAGCTTCTCCAGCCAGTGGAAGGCCATCTCCGTGGGCAGGAAGAGGCAGACCGCCGTGATGTTGAAGAAGTCGTGGATCGTCGCCGCCGCGAAGGCGCGCCGGAACTCGCGCCGGTGGCCGATGTGCCCCAGCGAGACCAGCGTGTTCGTGACGGAGGTGCCGATGTTCGCGCCCATGATCATCGGGATGGCCACCGTGATCGGCAGGCCGCCCACGCACAGCCCCACGATGACCGACGTGGTCACCGAGCTGCTCTGGATGATGGCCGTCACCAGCAACCCCGCGACCAGCCCCACGAAGGGATTGCCCGCGTACGTCTCGAAGAAGGCCTTCGCGCGGTCGGGCCCGCCGAACAGCCCCTCGAAGCCCGTGCCCAGCGCCGACATCGCCACCAACAGCAGGTAGACCAGCAGCAGGCACGTCGCCCACGACGCCCAGGAACGCTGCGTCACCCACGAAAAAGCCCGCGCCAGGAGACCCTCCTGCTTCGCGGGCTGTTGGTCGGTCTTCCGGCGCATCGTCCCTCGCAACGTCTCCTCAAGCGACTGGACCGCCGCGAGGAGACCCTCGCGCAGACCGTCGCGCGCCTCGGCGCGGGCGTTGTTCTCGGGGGAGACCACCAGGTTGATGAGCTCATCTTCCAGGCGGGAGCGCTCGTCGCAAAGCTTGCGGAGCGTGGCCTTGAGCGATTCCGGGTCTTGGTCGGACTTCTCAAGGGCTTTGATCTCGTCGCGCAACTGCAGCAGTCGGCTTTCGAGGGAGAGTTGGTGATCGTCCATGGGTGTCGTTTCCTTTGGATTCGCGCCGTAAAGTATCAGGTTTTTGTTAGCGTTTCGTTAGCGTGTGAGAAAAAGATTAGATTTCCGTTTCCCCCACCCCCGGCCGGGGCGGACCTTCCGCCCACGCTGGGGGCGGGGCGGGGATGTGGTATAATGGGGGCTTTATGAAAGGAAGGTCGCGATGACGGGATTGCTTTTTGCGGAGGCGGGCATGTCGTTCGCCGAGGCGTGGGCCTACGGCGGATGGCTGATGTGGGTGCTCTTGGCGATGAGCGTGGCGGGGCTGGCCTGCTGCGTCTATTTCCTGGTGACGCTGCGGGCGGAGACGGTGGCGCCGATGCGCCTGCGCCGCGACCTGCCGAAGTATCTGCTCAGCGACGACCCGGACGAGGCGCGGCGCCTGTGCGAGGACGCGCCCTCGCCGCTGGCCTCGGTGATGCTCGCGACGCTTGACGCGGTCCGCAACGCGCCGCACGCCGACGCCGCGCTCATCGCGCAGGTGGCCGAGAGCGAGGGCCGCCGCCAGGCCGAGGCCATCGAGGGCCGCACCCAGTGGCTGCTGGACATCGCGACGATCGCGCCGATGGTGGGCCTGCTGGGCACGGTCATCGGCATGCTGGGGGCCTTCGGCGCCGTGGCGAGCGACGTGGCGGCCGCCAAGCCGGCGCTCCTGGCCGAGGGCGTGGCCCAGGCCATCGTCACCACCATCTTCGGCCTGCTGGTGGCCATCCCGGCGATGGCGCTCTACGCATGGTTCCGCCGCCGCGCGGGGCGCCTGGTGGGCCACCTGGAGGGCGTCTGCGCCGAGCTGGTGGCGGTGCTGGGCAGCAAGCACGCGGGGGAGTGAGCGATGGACTTCCGCCCCAAGCGCGCGGCCCTGCCGCAGTTCCAGATGACGGCGATGATGGACGTCGTCTTCCTGCTCCTCTGCTTCTTCGTCACCAGCTCCGTCTTCTCGCAATGGGAGCTGGGGGTGGAGATGGACCTGCCGAAGGCCGCCACGGGCAAGGCCTCGACCAACTGGTCCGAGACGGTGGTGCTCAACGTGGCGCGCGACGGCTCGGTCTCGATCATGCAGCGCCGGCTCGAGGGCTCGGACCTGGGCGCCGAGCTGCGGCGCGTGGCGGCGGCGAACCCCGATTGCACGGTGAGCGTGCGCGCGGACGCCGGCACGGAGTACGGCAAGGTCCTGGCGGTGATCGACGCCTGCGTGGCGGCGGGGCTCTCGAACGCCTCGTTCGCCACCTCGCCGGCGCCCCGCGCGGCCGAGGCCGCGCCCCTGCCGCCGCCGCCCGGGACGGAGGAGTGAGCGATGGAGGCGTGGCTCTTTGAGGCGTTGATGCTCCTGGCCTTCGGCTGCAGCTGGCCGGCCTCGATCGCGAAGTCCCTGCGCACGCGCTTCGTGCGGGGCAAGTCGCCGGCCTTCATGACGATCGTGCTGGGCGGCTACGCCTGCGGCATCGTCCACAAGCTGCTGAACCCCGCCGGGCCGGACGCGGGCTTCCTGGCGCAGCACGTCATCTGGCTCTACGTGCTGGACATGGCGCTGGTGGGCACGGACCTGACGCTCTACTTCCTCTTCCGCAAGAACGCCGAGCCCGCGCGGGCGGGGGCCTGAGGTGCTGCGCACCGTCCTGCTGGTGGCCAGCTTCGCGCTGGGATGGTTCTGCCCGTGGCTCTCGGCCTTCCGCTGGCTGATGCCCTGGTGCCTGGTCTACATGCTCACCGCCGTCTTCCTGCGGATGGAGTTCACCCCGCGGGCGATCCACTGGCGGCACTGGGTGGTCATCGCGGCGAACCTGCTGGGGGCCTTCGCGGTGTTGGGGGCGATGCTGCTGTGCGGCGTGCCGGAACGCTTCGCGCAGGCGGCCTTCTTCACCTCCGTCACGCCCACGGCCACCGCCGCGCCGGTGATCGTCAGCCTGCTGGAGGGCAGCATCACCTTCGCCTCGATGGGCTTCCTGCTCGGCGCGCTGTGCGTGAGCGCGGCGCTGCCCGTGGCCATCCCCATCGTGCTGCACCAGAGCGCGTGGGTGGCCCTGCCCACGATCCTGGTGCGCGTCTGCTTCGTCACGCTCCTGCCCTTCGCGGCGGCCCTGCTGCTGCGGCGGCGCTTCGGCGAACGGGCCCGCCGCGTGGGCCGCGCCCTCACCCCCTCCACGCTCTACGTCTGGATCGCCCTGGTGGCGCTCATCGCCGCCAGCGCCTCGCGCACGCTCGACGAGCACGCCGCGCAGTACCCGCGCGCCGACGTGCTGTGGGTGCTGGCCATCGACCTCGCCCTCTGCGTGCTGTGGTTCGGCCTGGGCGCGCTCCTGGGCGGGCGCCGCCGCCGGCGCGAATGCTCCCAGCTCCTCGGCCAGAAGAACACCTCCTACACCACCTACCTCGCCCTGGCCTGCGACCCCACCGGCTTCTCGATGCTCGGCCCGGCCTTCTACGTCTTCTTCCACAACGCCTGGAACGGCCTCCAGCTCATCTTCCACAGGCCCCGCAAGGGGGCCCATTCCAAATAAGTCCACATCTTTTTCCGAAACCCTTAAGGGTCTGCCTCGAAACCCTTAGGGTTTTGGGTCGGAACCCTTAGGGTTTCGCCTCGGACCCTTTAGGGTTTGGCGGGGCGGCCCGCACCCCGGTGAGCGAGAAACGGCGGGGGGCGGGGGATTGTGGTATTATGTGAAATCATGGAATTGAAAGCGAGATTGCTGGAGTTGGTGCGGCGCGCGGCGTGCGAGCTGCCGGAGGATGTGTTGGGTGCGTTGGCGCGGGCGCGGGAGTCCGAGGCCGAGCCGGCGCGGGGGACGCTGGGGACGATCCTGGAGAATTGCCGGGTGGCGCGGGAGCGCGGGGTGCCGCTCTGCCAGGACACGGGGACGCTGACCTTCTTTTGGCGGGTGGCGCCGGGGACGCGGCAGGGGCCGCTGATCGAGGCGGCGGCGTGGGCGGTGCGCGAGGCGACGGCCCGCGGCTGGCTGCGCCGGAACACGATCGACGCGCTCACGGGGGCCTCGGTGGACGACAACGTGGCGCCGGGCATCCCGGTGCACCATTTCGCCGAGGCCGAGGGGGAGCCGTCGGTGACGCTGCTGCTGAAGGGCGGGGGGAGCGAGAACATGAGCCGGCAGTATTCCTTGCCCGACGCGCGGCTCGGCGCGGGGCGGGACCTAGCCGGGGTGCGCGCGTGCGTGCTCGACGCGGTGCAGGCAATCCAGGGCCAGGGGTGCGCCCCGGGCATCCTGGGAGTCTGCGTCGGGGCCGACCGGGCGGAGGGCTACGCCGTGGCCAAGGAGCAGCTGCTGCGGCCGTTGGGCGACGCCTCGCCCGTGCCGGAGCTGGCGGCGCTGGAGCGGCGCCTGCTGGAGGAGGCGAACAGCCTGGGCGTGGGCCCGATGGGCCTGGGCGGGAAGACGACTTTGCTGGGCGTGAAGGCGGCGTCGCGGACGCGGCTGCCGGCTTCCTTTTTCGTGACCATCGCGTACGGGTGCTGGGCCTGCAGGCGGCACACGGCGCAACTGGAGGGGGCGTTGGAATGAGGACGATCGATTGCGACTATCTGGTGGTGGGCAGCGGCATCGCGGGGTCGATGGCCGCGATGGGGCTGGCCGGCCACGGACGCGTGCTGCTGGTGACCAAGGCGGCGCTGGACGAGGCGAACACGGCCTATGCCCAGGGCGGCATCTCCTGCGTGATGGGGACGGACGACACCTTTGACCTGCACGTGGCCGACACGCTGGACGCGGGCGCGGGGCTGTGCCACGAGGACGTGGTGCGGCACATCGTCGAGGCCGGGCCGGCGTGCCTGCGCAAGCTGATCGACATGGGCGTGCCCTTCACCAAGGGCGAGGGCTCGGCCTGCCCCGAGGGCTTCGACCTCACGCGCGAGGGCGGCCACACCCGCCGCCGCATCCTCCACGCCGGCGACATCACGGGGCGCGAGGTGGAGCGCACGCTCGCCGCGCACGTCCGCGCCACCAAGGGCCTCCACGTCTGCGAGAACACGCTGCTCATCGACCTGGTGACCACGCGCTTCCTGCACGACCCCAGCGGCGAGAACCGCGTGGTGGGCGCCTACCTGCTCAGCACGGAGACGGGCGAGATCTGGGCCGTGCGCACGGGCGCGGTCATCCTCTCCACCGGCGGCATCGGCAAGGTCTACCAATACACCTGCAACCCCGACATCGCCACCGGCGACGGCATCGCCGCGGCCTGGCGCGCCGGCGCGAAGATCCGCAACATGGAGATGGTGCAGTTCCACCCCACCTGCCTCTTCCACCCCAAGGCGAAACGCTTCCTCATCAGCGAGGCCGTGCGCGGCGAGGGCGCCATCCTCGTGACGCGCGACGGCAAGCCCTTCATGGAAAAGTATGACCCGCGGGGCTCGCTGGCGCCGCGCGACATCGTGGCCCGCGCCATCGACAGCGAGATGAAGAAGCGCGGCGACCCCTACTGCTGCCTGGACATCCGCCACAAGGGCGAGGCCTACCTCAAGGGGCGCTTCCCGGCCATCTACGCCAAATGCCTGGAGTTCGGCATCGACATGGCGCGCGACCTGATCCCCATCGTGCCCGCCGCGCACTACCTCTGCGGCGGCATCGCCGCGGGCGTCGACGGCCGCACCACCCTGCCGGGCCTCTACGCCATCGGCGAATGCGCCTGCACCGGGCTCCACGGCGCCAACCGCCTGGCCAGCAACTCCCTGCTCGAGGCCCTCGTCTGCGGGTGCGAGTGCGCGCGCACCCTCTGCGACGCGCCCGTGCCCTCCGTGGCCCACGTCACCATCCCCGACTGGATCTACGGCAACGCCGTGCCGACCGACGAGGCCGTCCTCGTGGCCCACAATTGGCTGGAGCTGAGGACCTGCATGTGGGACTACGTGGGCATCGTCCGCACCGACAAGCGCCTGCGCCGCGCCCTCCGCCGCGTCCGCAACCTCCGCCAGGAGATCAACGAGTACTACTTCGACTACCTGGTGACCGCCGACATCCTGGAGCTCCGCAACATCGCCGACGTCGCCGAGCTGATCATCACCTCCGCCATGGCCCGCCGCGAGAGCCGCGGCCTCCACTACACCCTCGACTGCCCCGACCGCCTGCGCCTCGCCAAGGACACCGACCTGGTCCGCGCCCCGGAGAAGGAATGGTAAGGGCGGGG
>DVOR01000091.1 GCA_018713405.1 Candidatus Spyradenecus faecavium
TACTGCAAGGGGCTGACTTTTTCATCTCCTTTTTCGGTTTGGCGCGCCGCCCCCCGGGGGGCGGAAGGGTGTCTCTTGTCTTCTTCATGTCTACTCCTTTGAGGTGCGCAAACACATTATTCACTTTCCACACATCACGGGTTGGGGAGGGGGCGTTTTGACGGATGGGAAAACATGGTATAATGGGCGGCCATGAAACCCCATGTCCATAATTTCTGTGCCGGGCCCGCGATGGTGCCGCCGGAGGTGCTCGAGGCGCTTCGGGCGGATCTCTGCGATTGGCAGGGGTTGGGGCGGACCGTGCTGGAGGTGTCGCACCGCACCGAGGCCTATCGGGAGCTTCAGGCCCGGGTCATCGCCAACCTGCGCACGTTGCTGGGGCTTGGCGAGGATTACGAGATCCTCTTGCTGCAGGGCGGCGCGAGCGGGCAGTTCGCCATGTTGCCTTACAATTTCTTGCGCGCGGGCGCGGCGGCGGACTATGTGGTGCGGGGCTACTGGGGCGAGAAGGCCGCCCGACAGGCCGCGCGCGTCGGCACCGTGCATGTTCTGCGCGAGCCCGCGGAGTGGACGCCGGGCGCGGTCTATGCCCATGTCACGACCAACGAGACCATTGCCGGCACGCGTCTGCCGGAGACTTTCCCGTTGCCGGAGGCGCCGCTCTGCGCGGACATGAGCAGTGACATCTTGGCCGCGCCGCGGGATTATCGCCGCTACGCCCTGTTCTATGCCGGGGCGCAGAAGAACCTGGGCGTCGCGGGGTTGGCCGTCGTCGCCGCGCAGCATGATTTCCTGTCTCAGGCCCGTCGTAACCTGCCGGCGGCGTTCTGCTACCTTGAGCATGCGCACGCGGACGGACTTTACCACACGCCCAACGCCTTCGCCGTGGACGCGCTCTTTCACGTCACCGAGTGGCTCTTGCGCGAAGGGCCGCAGCGGGTCTGGGAGCGTAACGCCCGTAAGGCCGAACGCCTCTATGCCGAGCTGGATGCCTCGCCCTTCTGGCGGCCCCTCGCGCCGAAGGCCGAGCGCTCGCTCACCAATGTCACCTTCCGTCTGCCCACCGCCGCGCTTGAGGAGGCCTTCCTGGCGCAGGCGGAGGAACGCGGCTTGGTCGCGCTCCGCGGGCACCGTGCCCTCGGCGGCATCCGCGCATCCCTTTACAACGCCCTCCCGGAGGCCGCGGTCGAGGCCCTTGTCGCCTTCATGCGTGACTTCGCGCGGGACAACGCCTGACCTTTACCCACACACCGAAAGGACCAAAACATGGCCATCGAAAACGAAGTCTACGCCGACGGCGTCTACCAAATCCATATGCTGGAGCAGACCATCCGCCTGGACTTCATGCGCCTGCAGCCCAGCCCCGAGAACCAGACCCCCGTGCCCAAACCCTTCGAGCGCGTCATCCTCTCGCCCCAGGGGTTCCTCCGCACCTACGAGGCCATGGGCCAGATTGTCCGCAAGCTCGAGGAACTCGGCCTCGTCCGCCGCAACCCGAATCCCCCGGCCAATCCCCCCGCCGCCCAATAAGGCGCAGACGTAAACCCTTAAGGGTTTCACCCAAACCCCTTAGGGTTTGACCCCAAAACCCTAAGGGTTTCTTCAGAGACCCTTAAGGGTTTGGCCATCAACCCTTGAGGGTTTCCTCGTGCCCCTTGCCTAGGCCTGATCAAAATCCCTCGCCTGGCCATGGGCGCCGTATGACGAGACGCGCTGCATCCTATGACGGAAAACCGCCGTATCTTCCTGAACATCGTCGCCACCTACGGGCGGTCGCTCTTCACGCTTGCCTGCGGCCTCTTCACCGGCCGTTGGCTCCTCATGTCCCTCGGCGAGGTGGACTACGGTCTTTACGCCGTGGTGGGTGGCCTCGCTGGGTTCATCGGGTTCATCAGCAGCCTGATCGCCGGTGCGGTGGGCCGCTTTTACACCTACGCCATCGGCGAGGCCCGCGTGACGGGCCAGGAAGGGTTGGAGAATTGTCGCAAGTGGTTCAACACCGCGCTGTTGCTCCATATCGTCTTCCCCGTCGCCTTGATGGTCGTGGGGTATCCAATCGGTGAGTACGCCATCCGGAACGGGTGGATTTTCATCCCGCCTGAGCGCGTGGAGGCCTGCGTCTGGGTCTTTCGCTTTTCCTGCCTCTCGTGTTTTCTGGGCTTGGTGACGGTGCCCTTCAACGCCATGTACGGCGCCAAGCAATACATCGCCGAGCTGACGGTTTACACATTCGTCACCACCACGCTGAACGTCTGTTTCCTCTATTATATGGTGACGCATCCGGGTGACTGGCTCGCCCGTTACGCGCTCTGGGGCTCGCTTTTGGGCATCGCACCCAACCTCATCATCGCCTATCGTGCGCACAAGCTCTTCCCGGAATGTCGGATCCGCGTTGCCTACCTTTGGGATTGGGGACGGACAAAGTCGTTGTTCCTTTACGCCGGCGCGCAATTCTTCGGTTGCTTCAGCGCCATTCTGCGTCAGCAAGGCATCGCCATCTTGGTGAACCGCTACTTCAAGGCCACGCGCAACGCGGATATTGGCATCGCCAACACCGTTGCCGGCCATTGCTTCACCCTCGCCGGGTGCATGACGGGCGCCTTCGCCCCCGCGCTCACCACCGCCCGCGGTGCCGGCGATTGGGCACGGATGTACGGGTTGGCCTTCCGAACCTGCAAAATCGGGGTCTTGCTCGTCTTTCTCTTTGCTCTGCCCATGATGTTGGAGGTGGATTTGGTCTTGGAGCTGTGGCTGAAGAACCCGCCCGAGTATGCGGCCATGCTTTGCCTCTTTTTCTTGGTCGGCACCATCATCGAGCGGCTGGCGTGGGGGCACTCCCTCGCGCTCAACGCGCACGGGAAAATCTGGGGCTATCAACTCGTCGTCGGTATCGTCAACTTCGCGGTCTTTCCCTTGGCGTGGCTCTTGCTCGCAGTCACGCGCGATGTTTCCGCCATCGGTGTGAGCTTCGTGGTGATGATGCTGGGCAATGCCGCCACCCTTGTCATCTTCGCGCGCCGCTTGGTTGGGATGGGGATTCGTCGGTGGGTCTTCACGGTGGTGTTGCCGTTGGGGATGCTTGCCGTCGTTTGTTTGGCCGTTGGGGCTTTGCCGAGGCTCCTGCTGGTGCCTACATTCTGGCGGCTCTGCGTCACCACGCTGACCGTTGAACTTGTTCTTTTGCCCGCGGCCTGGTTCATTGTCCTCTCCCGCGACGAGCGCGCCTTCGTCAGCGAGAAGCTCACGTTGCTCCTGAATAAGTTCCGCAAATGACCGAGGGTTCGGGATGTGATAGAATGTGCGCCTGTATGAGTCCCAGTGTGAAGAACGCTTTGTATCGCCGGCAGTCTGCGCGTCGCGCGCATTGACCCTGCATGCTCTCTTGCCAAGAATCACGCCATGACACAATCCATCCGTCCGCCGCGAACATTGAAAGGTTGTCTGGACGCACTTGGTGCGCTGGTGGGACGTCGGAACGAGCCGTATTCCGCCGAGGCGTTGGCGTATGACGAACGCTCGGATGCCGCGCGGTTGTGCAAGGACCCGCTCGTCTCCGTCTTCATCATCACCTACAATTCCGGGGCCTTCATCGACGATGGCATCCGTGGCGTGATGGAGCAGGAGACGGACTTCCCCTTTGAGCTCATCGTCAGTGACGACGGCTCGACGGACGACACGCTTGAGCGGTGCGCGGTTTGGCAGGCAAAGTTCCCGGAACGAATCCGCATTCTTTCGGCACGGCGCAACGCCGGCATCCTCGGCAATCGCCTGCGCGCGCAAATCGCCTGCCGGGCGCCGTGGGTCGCGCTCATGGACGGCGACGACTTCTGGATCAACCCGAAGAAGCTGCAACATCAGGTCGAACGGTTGCGCGAGACCGATGCGGTGGCGTGCGTGGCCCTTTCGGAGATCCGTAACGAGCGGACGGGGAAATCCAACCGCTTGGGCTGGGGGCTTGACCGGACAGACTGGATCACGCCAAGCATCTTCCTGCGACACTATCTGCATACGGCCACCTATGTCTATTCCCGTGGAGCGCTTGACGCGGCCCTGCGGGCACATCCGGACTTGCACGGCCTGGATGATGTGGATCTTATCTTCTGTTTGGCCTCCCAAGGCCGAATCGCCCTCTTGCATGAAGTCGTCTCGGTCTATCGCATCAGCGGCGTGAATGAATGCGCCACGCGCAAGGGGGATTCGTTTGCGTTATGGGTACGCTGGCAAATCCTCCGTTTGGTTCTTTTTGGGCCTAGACAGTTCCGTCGGCTTGCGCTCTGGTATCTGATCCATGACATCCGAGCGATGTGGGCGACCGGCCATGGGTTGGAGCCGGAGGTTCGGTCGCTTTTGTGGGCCATCGCCAAAAAATCCTGGTATCTGGAGCCGTTTTGTTGGCCCATTCTCCGCGAGTGGCTAGCCCTGTTTTATTCCAAGGCCACCAACCGCCGGGTCGATGTCCGTAATTAAAATCATTTGATGGTCAATTGGTTCATTTCTGGCCTCCTTTCCGAATCCAGGAAGATAACGCGCCCCGTTTCAGACGGGCAATCGCGCCTTTCTCTCCCCAGGGAGGGGGGGATTCCATCATCTCTTACTATCCCCAATCCATCCAGACACCTAATCACGCACCCTCTTTCCGAAGCCTAATCGCGACATCCAGGACACCATCCCCGTGCGATTCCTTTTCAACCTGCCGCTTTCCCCGGAGGCCACTGTTTACTCGGGGGGGAGTGGCGACGGGGGCGGGGAGTTTTGGTATACTATGAGTTCCATTTGACAAGGAATTGCCATGAACCTTCTGAAACTGATTTTCGGCACGAAGAACCAGCGCGACATCAAGAAGCTGTTGCCCCTCGTGCGCAAGATTAACGCCATCGAGGAACAGTACCAGGCGTTGAGCGAGGAGCAACTGAAGGCCAAGACGCAGGAGTTCCGCGACCGTCTGGCGAAGGGCGAGTCGCTCGACGACATCCTGCCGGAGGCTTTCGCGACGGTGAAGAACGCGTGCCGCCGCCTGGTGGGGACGACGGTGGAGGTCTGCGGCCATGAGCTGACGTGGAACATGATCCCCTTCGACGTGCAGATCATCGGCGGCATCGTGTTGCACCAGGGCAAGATCGCCGAGATGCAGACGGGCGAGGGCAAGACGCTGGTGGCGACTTTCCCGCTCTACCTCAACGCGCTCTCGGGCGGGGCGACGCACCTGGTGACGGTGAACGATTACCTGGCGCGGCGCGACGCGCAGTTCATGGGCCATCTCTTCACGTACCTGGGGCTGACGGTGGGGTGCATCCAGAACAGCATGCGCCCGGCGGAGCGTCGCGCGCAGTATGCCTGCGACATCACGTACGGCACGAACAGCGAGTTCGGCTTCGACTATCTGCGCGACAACGGCATGGCGACCGACCCTTCGCAGGTGGTGCAGCGGGGCCATGCCTTCGCCATCGTGGACGAGGTGGACAGCATCCTGATCGATGAGGCGCGCACGCCGCTGATCATCTCCGGCCCGGCGCAGCGCTCGGCCTCGGGGGAGTACGTGGCGCAGAAGCCGCGCGTGGAGCGGGTCTTCCGCGAGCAGACGAAGATCTGCACCCAGCTGCTGACCGAGGCGAAGGCCGACCTGGCCAAGGGCGACGCCGACGCCGCGATGCTCAAGCTTTACCAGGTCTATCACGGGACGCCGAAGAACAAGCAGTTCCAGCACCTCATCGAGGAGCCGGCGGTCCGCCGCCTGCACGAGCAGGTCGAGGCCATGATGCTGACCGACATGCGCAAGCGCGAGGCGCGTGCGTTGAAGGAGGCGCTCCTCTTCACCATCGACGAGAAGACGCGCGAGGTGTCGCTGACCGACAAGGGCACGCGCTTCATCTCGCCGGACGACCCGGAGATGTACGTGGTGCCGGACCTGCCGGGGCAGCTCGCCGCGCTGGAGGGGCAGAAGGACCTCCCTGCCGAAGAGCGCGCCGCCAAGCGCCGCCAAATCCAGGAGGCCTTCGCCGCGAAGAGCGAGCGCCTGCACATCGTGGACCAGCTCCTGCGCGCCTACGCCCTCTATAATAAGGATGAGGAGTACGTGGTGCAGGATGGCAAGGTCATGATCGTGGATGAGTTCACGGGGCGCATCCTGCCCGGCCGCCGATGGAGCGAGGGCCTGCACCAGGCCGTCGAGGCCAAGGAGGGCGTGGACATCGAGCGCGAAACGCAGACCCTAGCGACCATCACGATCCAGAACTACTTCCGCCTGTACAAGAAGTTGTCGGGCATGACCGGCACGGCCGAGACCGAGGCCACGGAGTTCAACGACATCTACAAGCTGGACGTGGTGGTGATCCCGACGAACCGCCCCATCCGCCGCGTGGACGGCAATGACCTGATTTACAAGACGCAGCGCGAGAAGTACCGCGCCATCATCGACGAGGTGCGCAAGGCGCACGAGCGCGGCCAGCCCGTCCTGCTGGGCACCGTGACGGTCGACACCTCGGAGGTGCTCAGCCGCATGCTTCGCATCGCGGGCATCCCGCACCACGTGCTGAACGCCAAGAACCACGCGATGGAAGCCGAGATCGTGGCCCAGGCAGGCCAGCCCGGCGCCGTCACCATCGCCACCAACATGGCCGGCCGCGGCACGGACATCAAGCTCGGCCCCGGCGTCGTCTGGATGAGCGAGGAGCAGATCAAGGACAAGACCCTCACGCTGGACACCGTGCCGAAGGGCGAGAAAAAGACCCTGCGCAAGCTGCTCGAGGAACGCCCCTGCGGCCTCTACGTCATCGCCTCCGAGCGCCACGAGTCCCGCCGCATCGACCGTCAGCTGCGCGGCCGTTGCTCGCGCCAGGGCGACCCCGGCGCCAGCCGCTTCTATCTCTCGCTGGAGGACAACCTGATGCGCCTCTTCGGCGGCGACAAGCTCTCGGGCCTGATGTCGCGCATGGGGCTGAAGGAGGGCGAGGCCATCGAGCACCGCTGGCTCAACCACACCGTCGAGCGCGCCCAGCGCAAGGTGGAGGAGCAGAACTTCTCCATCCGCAAGCGCACGCTGCAGTACGACGACGTGATGAACCGCCAGCGCACCATCGTCTACGGCCTGCGCCAGGACATCCTGATGAAGGACGGCGCCGCCCACGACTGCATCCTCGACGTCTTCAACGACCTCATCGTCGACCGCTGCGAGAACGCGCTCGCCGACGCCAAGAGCGCAGACCCCAAGGCCCTCGCCGACTGGGTCGCCCACTTCCCCATCGCCTGCTCCGCCGAGGAGTGCAAAGGCTGGGTGGGCAACCCGCAGGCCGCCGCGGCCGAGCTCTTCAAGCGCGTGGAGGAGGCCTACCAAGCCAAATGCGAGGGCGAGATCCCCGAGGCGCTGCCGATGCTCGAGCGCATGGTCTGCCTCACCGCCATCGACGAGGAGTGGCAGAAGTTCCTCGCCGCGATGGACGACCTGCGCCGCAGCGTCAGCCTCCGCGGTTACGGCCAGCGCGACCCCCTGGTGGAGTACAAGCGCGAGGCCTTCACGATGTTCGACGAGCTGATGGGCACCATCAAGGCCGGCATCGTCCGCGCCGCCTTCACCACCACCACGAACGTCGAGGCCTACTTCGCCATGCGCGAGCGCGCCGCCCGCAAGGCCCAGACCGTCCACCAGGACCTCGGCGACCTCACGGCCAACCTCGGCCCCCAGGCTGCCCCGCAGCCCCAGCCCGCCGCGGCCCCCGCGCCCGCGCCCCGGCCCCGCGCCATGCCGGCCTCCTTCACCGTCACCGTCCCGGGCCTGGCCAAGCCTGAGCCCGAGCCGCCCGCCGGCGACGGCTCCCTGGAGTCGCTCCTCTCGGCCCTCGGCATGCAGGGCGGCGCCGCACCCGCCCCGGCCCCCGCGCCCGAGGC
>DVOR01000092.1 GCA_018713405.1 Candidatus Spyradenecus faecavium
TTTGACGGCGAGGCCGGCGACGGCGGCGGTGTTGTCGGAGAGGTCGAGGGTGACGCCTTCGCCCATGGTGAAGCGGCCGACGTCGTCGGCGTCGATGGACTGGAGCTTGTGGTCGGCGCGGTAGCGGGCGCGGCCCACGAAGTCGGCGACGTCTGCGACGATGCGGTCGGCCACGTCCTGCGCGGTGCAAGGGGTCTCGATGAGGCCGCCGTTGCCGTCGGGGTCGAGGAGGCGCGGGCGCTGATTGCCGCCCTTCTTGGGGTTGTCGATGACGTATTGGATGGTCTTCAAAGAAAGTGTATTGTCATTTGGCCCTTCGTTTGGTATAGTGATGGTGTCAAGGGCGGATTGCCCCCTGGTTGTAACGTTGTCCCCTTTGGGGTCACGCGAGGTCACCTCCAGGGCGCGGTCCGCCCTGATTACGTCTGTCACACGGACGGCGTGGATGCCATCGACCGTTTTGCCGTTTACGCGTTTTTCCTTGACGGGTTTGTATTGTGTGACGACGGCAACGTAGAGACGGCCTTCGAAGAGGAAGGGTGCGAAGAGCCTGGTGAACGTCTTTGGTCCGCTTCCCAAGCCTGAGGTCTTGTAATTGTTTTGCCGCACGGCGACACGTGCGCGTTCCGTGAGTGGAATGATGTTCTTGGCTGCGTATTGGTGTGCTCGGATGTCTTCGCCTGATTCGACGAAGGTTGCGATTTTGGATATGTCGCGCGAGTTCCCAATGACGGAATCATTACCGAGGAAGTCGTTGTGTGCGATTTCCTCGTTTTTCTTTCGTTCTCTGGTCGTTTTTTCGATCTCTTGGAAGTTGTCGCCTTTTGCGAGAGGGACGAAACGCGGTCCGTTTGCCTGCTCGTCGTTGATGCCGTGCGGGATTTCGGGGAGGGACTGCGTGGGAACGTTGGCGGCTTCGCCGGAGGTCTGGGCGGCGGGGCTGCCGAGGGAGGCGGCTGGCGCCGCCGGCTGATTGGCTGATTCGCTGATTGGCTGATTGGCGTCTTGGTGGGGCGCTGCCCCACTCCCCGTCTGTTCAGGGGCGCCTTCGGGGCGGCCGGCGGAGTCGGCGGGCTGGACGATGACGACGGGGGGCTGGTCTTCGGGGTCGAGGCGGAGGGAGCGCTTGACGAAGGCGTCGGCTTCCTTGGAGAGCTCGGCGTCGGTGAAGTAGTTCTGCCAGCGGTGGTGGAGGGTCTCGAGGTCTTGGATGGCGCGCTCGATTCCGGCGGCGTCGTCGGGGCCTTTGATGTTGTATTTCTTGAGGAGGGTGTCTTTGGCGGCGACGTTGCCGGACTGCTTGCCGGAGACGATCTTGAGGGCGCGGAGGTCGAGGTTGATCTTGGCGATCTGGTCGCCGGCGTACTTGGCGCGGAGGGCCATTTCGGTGTTGAAGGTTTCGTCGGCGCCGAAGAGGTCGTCCTGCCGGATGGTGTTGGCCTCGGCGCGCTTGGCGTATTCTGCGCGGATGCCGTTGGCCATGATCTCGGCCTGGTCGGCGCGGAGGCCCTCGTCGATGACGGCGCGGATGACGTAGTGCTGGATGGCGTCGTATCGGGCGGCCTGTCCGGTGAGGACGATGGCGGCTTCGCCGCCGGAAGTTTGGAAGCTTGGAAGGTTGGAGGCTTGGCCGGGCTGGTGGGGCGCTGCCCCACGCCCCTGCGGCTGGGCGGTGGGAAAACCGGGGCGTTTGCAGGGGGTGTCATCTTTTCGTGGAGGGGACGTAGAACATGGATGACGGCGGATGGTCGCCGTCGGTACGAAAGGAGAGAATCATGGCGGCAAAACTGCGTTTCCGCTTCAATCAGCGTCTCTGCGCCACCTGCGCGTGGTGGAACGGCCCCCGGGGCGTCGAGTTCCATGGGTTGAGGCCTTACTGCGTGTGGGCGGAGGGCGTGGTCGCGCCCTGCATGGCGCGTCCGACCCCGTGTTCCCCCGGCAACGGTTGCTCCCGGTGGCAGCTCTGGGAGAAGATCGAGGACTGACGCGAACCATTCCTCGGCGCCTACCCGACGGGGCGCCGAGGGGGTGCGTCGTCGGGGCGTCGCTTTCATCTCCCCGGGAAAAGGAGCCGCGGGCCGGGGGGCGGTGTGCTATACTGACGTCAGCGAAAGGAGGCTGACATGAGGAAAGTGACGCTTTGTTTGGTCGCGGCGTTGTTGGCGGTCGGGACGGTGGGGGCGAAGCCCCATCGGCCTCCGCCGCGGCGGCCGCATCGTCCGCCGCCCCCGCCGCCGATCCGGGTGATCCACCATCGCCCGCGCCCGCCAAGTTGGGGGTGGGGCTTCAACGTGACGCCGTGGGGCGGGAGTCTGAGCGTGGGCCGGCGCATCGGGCGGCACGGGTTCATCTCGACAAGCGTGCCGATTCTGCCGCCGCCCCCGCCCGTGGTGGAGCGCGAGACGACGATTATCGTGCAGCCTCCGGCGCAGTCAATCATCGTGGCGGAGCCGGACAAGGCGGAGGTCGAGGAGGTGGCGCGAGAATCGACGGTGCGCGAACCCGCCATCCTACCGGCCTTCGCGCCGAAGGAGGACGGCTCGGCCAAGACGTGGGTGGACGGTCACTGGAAGGTGACACGCGGGCTGGACGGCGAGGAGGTGTCGCGCTCGTGGGTGCCGGGCCACTGGGAGTGAGGCCCGGTCAGAGAAGGATGTCGGCCAGCTCGGGGTCTTTGACGCGGAGCTCTTCCGGGGTGAGGCCGACGAGCTCGTGGGGGAAGACAATCCAGTCGGCGGTCTCGCGGACGTAGTAGTCCGGCGGGAAGGGGACGAGGCTGGCGGTGGGCTTCCAGTAGACGGTGGCGACGCGGGTATCGGAGTCGGCCAGACGGGCGAGGGCGGCCTCGGCTGTCTTGCCGGTGTCGAAGACGTCATCCACGACGAGGACGCGCTTGCCGGCGAGGGAGTCGAGGATGGCGTCGGCGCCCTGAAAGACGACGGAGTCGGTGCGGTTGCCAATGCCTGGGGCGTAGGAGGCGCACTTGACGATGGCGTGCGGGACCGGACGGCCGAGGAAGGCGAAGATTTCGCTGATGATGACGCCGGGCTGGGCGCCGCCACGCCAGAGCGCGAGGATGAAGTCTGGCTGCCAGGCGGGGTCGTCGAAGACGAGCTTGGCCAGGCGGGCGCAGTCGCGCTGGAAGGCGTCGGCGGTGAGGAAGCGTTTGTTCATGGGAGGGACTCCTGGACGGCGGCGGCGAGCTCGGCGTGGCACCGGCCCAGCCAGAGCAGGAGGGCGCGATTCGCCACGGGAAGGGTGATGAAGAGACCGACGCCGGCGAGGGCCGCACCGGCGCATCCGATGAGGCCAAAGCCCATGGCCGCCAAGGCGCGGGCGGGGGCGTTGCGCACGAAGCGGAGCGTGACGCGGCAGGCCACGGCGAAGGGGAGGCCGAAGCGATCGGCCAGGACAAGGGCAAGCCAGACGGGTTGGGCCAGCAACAGGCCCAA
>DVOR01000093.1 GCA_018713405.1 Candidatus Spyradenecus faecavium
CCCCTTCACGCGCGAAGGAGGAAAAGGTGAAGTCGTAGGGTGTAGCCTTATGATACGCCGCGAAGGCGGGAATGGCCACCAAGGCCACCACCTGGAAGGTAAGGCTGCGAATACTCATACTCTTGGTCTCCTTCCACCTTAGGCGGCGCTCACACACGTGGCCACTCCGGTGGGAAACGGCGCATAGAATACCATGCCACCCCCCCCCTGTCAAGTGTTTCGTTTCAAGAAGGTCAGAGTTGACGCCAGCCCCCTCGGCGTGTGCAATTGCAAGGGTTCCGCGGGACACCCTTTTCCGCGAAGACGCAAAGTGGCGCGGCTGACCACGGGCTTCACCGGGCACTCCGTGCCCTACCGCCCGTGGCAGCCGCGCCTCATTGAGGCTTCCCGAATAAGCGGCGCAAGGGCTGGGCACGGCAGTGAGGCCCGTAGGGCCGAACGGCGAAGTGCCCAGGCCCTTGCGCCCCTTTGCGTCTTCGCGGGAACGCGCCCCTTTGCGTCTTCGCGGAAAAGGGCGGCCTAGATCAGGCGCAACGCCTTCCACTTGCCGCGGAGGAGGCGGACGAGGAGGCCGCCGCCGGCGACCATGACGTAGCCCAGCATGGTGAGCCAGAGGACCTCGATGGAGGCGCCGAGGGCGTAGGCGCCGAAGAGGGCGGGCATCCAGAGGACGACGGCCGTGCCGCCGACCCACCAGACCACGAAGCGGGTGTCGCCCGCGCCCTTCAGCGCGCCGCCCAGGACGATGTTGAGGACGTCGAAGAAGGCCCAGGCCAGGAAGATGGCGATGAGGTGGCGGCCCAGGGTGACGTAGGGGGCGTAGTCGAAGGGGGCGCCGGCGGGGTAGAAGAGGCGGAGGATCGTCTCGTTGAGGCCGCCGATGACGAGGAGGCAGAGGACGACGTAGGCCCAGCCGAGGAGGACGGTGTTGCGGGCGCCGCGGGCGGCGCCGTCGGGGTCGCGGTCGCCCATGCGCTGGCCGACGACGATGTTGGCGGCCATGCCGATGCCCATGAGGGGGGCGAAGACCAGCTGGTTGATGGCGAAGGCGATGTTGCTGGCGGCGAACTCGATGGGCTCCAGCCAGCCGGTGACGAAGGTGAAGACGGTGAAGGTGCCGACGTCGAGGAGGACGTGGCCGCCGTTGGGGACGCCGAAGCGGACGATGCGCAGGGCCAGGGGGCGTTTCCAGGCGAGCACCACGCGGCGGCGGCGGCGCGTGGCGAAGTGCGGCTCGAAGGCCAGTGCGGCGGCCAGGATGGCCAGGATGAGGAATTGCCCGATGGCCGTGGCCACGCCCGCGCCGACGATCCCCAGCTCGGGCACGGGCCCCCACCCCCAGATGAAGAGGGGGTCGAGCGCGATGTTGGCGACGTTGCCGCAGAGATTGGCCACCATCACCAGGCGGGTGTGGCCGCGCCCCGCGAAGAAGCCGCTCAGCGCCGCGCCGAAGGGCAGCGCCAGGTTGGCGACCACGAGGGTGAGGTAGTAGCGCTTCTCCTCGGCCAGGACGTCGGGCGCGTGGCCCACCAGGTCGAAGAGCCACAGGCCCAGCGGCAGGGTGGCGAGGAGGACGGGGACGCAGGCCAGGGAGAGCCACAGGCCCTGGCCCATCGCGCGGGCGCAGGCGGCGCGGCTCCCGGAGCCGGCGTATTGCGCCACGAAGGTGCCGGAGTAGGAGACGACGTTCTGCAGCAGGGCGATGACCATGAAGGCGACCAGCCCCGCCGGCAGCGCGGCCTGGATGCTCACCGCGCTGTAGTGCGACAGGAAGAGGCGGTCGACGAACATCATCAGGGCGTTGCCCGTCATCGCCAGCACCAGCGGCCAGGCGATGCGCAGGCAGGACAGGAAGGAGGCAGGTGTGGGGACGCTCATGATGCGGAATTATACCAAACGCCTAGAGAACAGAGAACGGGGAACAGCGCGTGCAGCGGCGAAGCCGCAAACCTTCAACGGCTACAGAGCGCCCCTACGGGGCGACGGATGAAACCGCAGATTGCGCAGATTCGGGGCAGATTGAGGGCGTGCTAGCGCACGCGGGACTGCCAGAATGGAGGAAGTTAGGAAGATTGGAAGTTTGGAGGCTTGGAGGCTTGGCTGGAGGCCTTGTCCGTCGCCCCGTAGGGGCGCCTCCTGAATCTCGTGAATCTCCTGCACCTCCTGCGCGCCCGAGTGTGCCCAGGCCCTTGCGCTCCTTTGCGTCTTCGCGGAAACCTCCCCCGCCAAACCCTAAGGGGTCGGAGGCGAAACCCTAAGGGGTTCGACCCAAAACCCTAAGGGTTTCGAGGCAAACCCTTAAGGGTTTCGGAAAAAGATGTGGACTTATGCGGAATCGGCCCCTGGGCGGGGCCGATTCGGAAGCTTGGAAGTTTGGAGGCTTGGAGGCTTGGTTGAGAGTTTGCAGGGTGCGAGATGGGGGGACGCAAAAAGGGCACCCGGGTGGGTGCCCTTTGGGGAAGCCAAGACGGCGCTCAGCGGCGCAGGCCGAGGTCGGCGACGACCTTGCGGTAGGCCTCCTCGTTGGTGCGCTTGAGGTAGTCGAGGAGCTTGCGGCGGTTGTTCACCATGCGGATGAGGCCGTAGCGGGAGGAGTTGTCCTTCTTGTTGGCCTTCAGGTGCTCGGTGAGCTGCTCGATGCGCTTGGTGAGGGTGGCGATCTGAACCTCGCTGGAGCCGGTGTCGCGCTCGTGACGGCGGAACTGCTCGCGGATGGCGTTTTTGTCGATCATGGTGTCTGTCCTTCTTGGGGGTGTAACACCTTTCACAGCCGCCCCGGACCTCGGGGCTTGCCCGCAACGGGGAACGTATCCTAAGACACGTCGCAGGAAAGTCGGGCAATGATACCACAATCGGTGCGCGCAATGCAAGGGGCGAGGGGGCGGCCTGCGGCCGCCCCGGAGAACAGAGAACGGAGAACGGAGAACGGAACGCCCCTGCGGGGCGACGGACGAGGCCGCCCAACCAAGCCTCCAAACTTCCCTTATTCTGGCAGACCCGCGTGCGGTAGCACGCCCTTAATCTGCAACCAATCTGTGAACTACCGAAGGTCTTTCGAGCGAAGCGAAGAAACATCTGCGGTTCCCCGGCTCGGCAGTCCTACCGGCGCAAACCAAGCCTCCAAGCCTCCAAACTTCCAAGCTTCCGGAGTTGGCGCGCCTGGAGGGGTTCGAACCCCCGACCCGCGGCTTAGAAGGCCGCTGCTCTATCCAACTGAGCTACAGGCGCGAAAGGTGTGCGGTCAACGGTCGGCGAGGGAGGCCCAGTCCATCCATTCCTCGTCTTCCTCGTGGGGGAAGGCGCGGAGCCAGAAGCCGAGGGAGATGCGGAAGTCGGGCTCGTGTTTCCAGCCGTCGTCGGAGACGTAGGTGGTGAGGTAGTCGACGTTGAGGCGGAGGGCGATGCAGTCGAGGTTGTATTGGATGAAGCCGCCGGTTTCCTCGAGGTCGCCTTCTTCGATGTTGTAGCGGGCGTAGAGGGACCAGGCGAGGGTGTCGCCGAGCTCGTGGATGAAGCCGCCGTAGAGGACGGAGTCTTGGACTTCGTCGGCCCAGTAGTAGTCGTAGACCTCGTGGTGGCGGCGGAGGTAGCCGGCGTAGAGGGTGATGGGGGAGATTTCGTAGCGGAGGTTGAGATCCCAGAGGGCGAGGCGGCTTTCCTCGGGGTCGTACTGGAAGTCGGTGGCGAGGGTGATGTCGCTGGTGGGCTTGTAGGTGGCGTCGAAGCCGAGGACGCGCAGGCCGGTCTGCTCCTTGACGCGGCGGGCGGGCTTGGAGAGGTTGCCGCGGCCGGGCTGTTCGTAGCGGTGCCAGCGGACCCATTGGTCTTGGGTCTGGAAGACCCAGACGCCGTAGAGGTCGGTGTCGAGGAGGGGGGAGAGGGCCTTGGTGTCGGGGTCGCGCTTCTGGAGGATGTTTTTGAGGCCGAAGCGGAGGCCGGCGTAGCGGTGGGAGGGGGTGAGGCCGTCGGAGCGGTAGCGGTCGCGCCATTCGTATTCCTGGTCCAGTCGGTCGAAGGCGTAGGGGCGGTCTTCGGGGCCGTCTTGGGAGCCGGGGACCCAGGTGAGGTCGAGGTAGGGGACGAGGGTGTGGCGGACGGGCTCGTAGTCGCGCCAGAAGCGGGCCTGGAGGGTGGCGCCGAGCTCGAAGAGGGAGCGGAAGAGGGCGTCGCCGTCGGGGGAGTCGGTGTAGTAGGTGCCGCGCCAGCCGAGGCGGGGGGTGAGGGTGAGGCCGTCGGCGAGGGCGATGGGGCGGCGGAGGAGGTGGCGGGTGTCGACGCGGAAGGTGTCGTAGTAGGCCCAGTTTCCGGGCTGGTAGGAGAAGCGGCCTTCCCAGGCGGTGTCGTACTTCGCGGGCTGGCGGCGGAGCCAGCCGGCGGCGGTCTGGGATTCGTAGTAGAGGTGGGGGATGCCGAGGAGGGGCTTGGGGAGGGTGTCGATGCGGAGCTCGGGGAGGCGGCGGACGCCGGCGTAGAAGGAGTCGATGGGGCCGGAGACGGCGAGCGAGGCGGCCCAGTCGTTCTCGCGGTGCTCGTAGTTGATGATGCCCAGGGGCTGGGAGGAGGCGCGGACGTCTTCCTGCTTGTAGTCCTCGCGGAACTGGGAGTCGCTGACCGTCTCGCCGGTGATGTGGAGGAAGTCGCGGGGGGTGAACTGGAGGTGCTCGGTGAGGCCGATGGCCCAGCGGTAGTCGTCGTAGGAGGATTGCCAGTTGCGGTCCTCGCCGTCCTGCTCGTCGGTGTCGTAGACGCCGTAGAGGGAGAGTCGGCCCCACTGGCGGGTGCCGCGGCCGAACATGCCCTCGGTGCTCCAGGTGAGCTCTTGGCCGAGGCCGACGCCGCGCTCGGAGCGCAGGTCCAGCTGGGAGCGGCCGTAGAGGAGGCGGTCGCCGTTGGGGTTGCCGGCGATGGGGTAGACGTAGCCGAGGTTGAGGAAGGCGCCCCACTTGCTGGTGTAGCCGGGGCGGATGCGCCAGCCGTAGTGGGTGTTCAGGTCGCGGTAGTAGTAGGGGAACCAGAGGACGGGGATGCCGCCGAGGCGGGCGACGGCGTTGCGCAGCTCGACGAACTCGCCGACCTTGTAGCGGCCTTCGCCGGTGACGGACCAGTGCCAATCCTCGGGCTCGTTGGCGCAGGTGGTGAGGGTGGCGTCCTGGGCGTGGAAGACACCGTCGTCGTCGCGCACGGCGCCCTTGTCGGCCTTGACGGCGAAGGCGCCCAGGCGGAGGAGGCCCGCGCCCATGAGGCCGGCGCCGGTGCGGTGGTTGAAGTCCAGGCTGTCGCCGTCCCACGAGCCGCCGGAGGTGGAGCGCATGCGGACGTTGCCCTCGGCGTGGACGTCGCCGGTGGCCTGGTCGTAGGTGGCGCGGTCGCAGGTGAGGGTGACGTCGGCGAAGGTGATGACGACGTGGCCGTCCAGCGTGGTGCGGCCGGTCTTCTGGTCGGCGCCCATGCGGTCGGCGGAGACCTGGATGTCGCCGCCCAAGGCGTCAAGCCCGATCGCGTCGCGGACGGTGGCCTCGTAGTCGGCGGCGGCGGCGCGGGGGGCGGTGAGGAGGCAGAGCGCGGCCGCGAGGGCGGCGCGTGCGGCGAGGGTGTGGGTGGGCGTGCGCATGGAGGGGATCACGTTCAGACGGCGTGGCTTTCGGAGACGGCGTAGAGGACCTTGCCGTTCTTGTCGAGGATGGCGAAGGATTCGGGGTGGCGGGCCACCTCGCTCTTGAAGGTGAGCTTGCCGGAATAGCGCTTCTGCATCTCCACGAGCATCTGCTCATCCTCGTTGCGCAGGCGCTCCATCACGGAGGGGGAGACGAGGACCTGCAGCTCGGTCTCGCCGGGGTCGCCCTGGAAGCGGCGCATGACGGCGGCGATCTGGCGCTGGATGTCCACCGAGATGGCCAGCGGGCTCTTGATCACGCCGTGGCCCTTGCAGTAGGGGCAGTCGATGTACATCTGCGAGAGGAGGCTCTCCTCCTGGCGCTGGCGGGTCATCTCCATCAGGCCGAGCTCGGAGATGGGCAGGACGTTGGTGCGGGCGCGGTCGCGGCGGAGGGCGGCCTTCATGGCCTTGTAGATCTGGTTCTGGTGCTTGCGGCTCTTCATGTCGATGAGGTCGATCACCACCAGGCCGCCGATGTTGCGCAGGCGCATCTGGCGGGCCACCTCCTCGACGGCCTCGGTGTTGACCTCGAGGATGGCGTCCTCCTGCGAGCCGGAGCCGCGGTGGCGGCCGGTGTTCACGTCGATGGAGATGAGCGCCTCGGTCTCGTCGATCACCAGGTAGCCGCCGCTCTTCAGGTCCACCTTCCGGCGGAAGGCGGCCTCCATCTGGGCCTCGACGCCGTAGTGGTCGAAGATCGGCAGGTGGCCCTTGTAGAGCTCGATGACGCGGCGGGCGCGGCGCGAGATGCGCCCGGCCACCTCGCGGATGCGGGCGTAGGCGGCCTCGTCGTCGATCGTCACGCGGTCGATGTCCTCGGTCAGCCAGTCGCGCACCACGCGCTCCACCAGGTCAGGCTCGGAATAGACGCAGGCCGGGGCGCGCTTGGCCTTGATGTTGGCCTGCAGCTGCCCCCACACGTCCAGGATGTTGCGCAGGTCGCGGCAGAAGGCGCGCTGGTTCGCCCCGCTGCCCACCGTCCGCACGATGATGCCCACGCCGGGCGGCAGGGGCAGGCGGTCGAGAATCTTCTTCAGGCGCAGGCGCTCCTTGCCGTCGGCGATTTTGCGCGACACGCCGCGCGTGGCCTTGGCCGAGGGCATCATCACCAGGTAGCGCCCCGGCAGCGACAGGTTGGCCGTCACGCGCGGGCCCTTCGTCCCGATCGGCCCCTTCGTCACCTGCACCACGATGTCGCTGCCCGGGGGGAAGCGCTTCTCGATCTCCTCGTTGGAGATGCGGCGGCGGCGCGACTGGCGCCCGCCCTCGTCCTCGTCGAGCAGCCCGCTCTCGTCGGGCAGCATGTCCCAATAGTGCAGAAAGGCGTTCTTCTTCAGGCCGATGTCCACAAAGGCCGCCTGCAGGTCGTGCTCCAGGTTCTGGATGCGCCCCTTGAAGATGCACCCCACCAGCCGCTCCTCCATCGGGTGCTCCACCTGGAACTCCTCCACGCGGCCGTTTTCCACCACGGCCACGCGCGTTTCCAGTTTCTCAACGTTCACCACGATCTCGCGCTTCTTCGTCTTCCGCTTGAATAGCCAGCCAAACATCGTCAAATCCTGTAAAAGTGCCTGTCAGTGCCGGAAAACCGCCTCGGCGGCGCGCCCATGGATCGCCACGCTCTGGAGCACGCCCATCGCCATCATCATCACGAGCATGAAGGTCCCGCCCTGACTGATGAACGGCAGGGGCAGCCCGGTGATGGGCACAATCCGCACTGTCATTCCTATATTAATAAAAACGTGGCAAAATAGCAAGGTCACCACCCCCACGCACAACAGCCGCCCCACGTCGTCCCGGCACCGCATCCCAATGATCAGCCCCGGCACGAAGACGCCCAGCAGGTACACCCCCAGCAGCGTCGCCGCCCCCGCGAAGCCCGTCTCCTCGGCCATCACCGGGAAGATAAAGTCATTCATGCTCACCGACGGCGGCAGATACTGCAGCCGATGCTGCACCCCCTGCCCATACCCCTTCCCCCACACGCCGCCGCTCCCGACCGCGATCTCGCTCTGATAGACATTGTACCCATTGCCCAGCCGGTCCCGCTCCGGGTAAAGGAAGGTCTCCAGCCGCTCCACCTGATGCTCCCGCAGCCCCGTCCACCTCAGCAACAGCTCGCGCCGCTCCGGCGGCGTCCCCTCGGCCATCGCCACCTTCACCATCGTCATCTCATAGCCCACCGCCACCACCAACGCCACAAGCCCCACGCACAGCAGCCTCGGCGCCACCCGCGCCGCGAAAAGCATCGCCAGCACCGTCGGCCCCAACACCAGCGCCGTCCCCAAATCCGGCTCCGCCAGGATCAACGCCGCCGGCACCGCCGCCAACGCCCCGCACGCCGCCACCCCCCGCCACGTCCGCGCCCACGCACGCCCCTTCCCCAACAGCCACGCCAGCATCGCGATGACCGCCAGCTTCGCCGGCTCGCTCGGCTGCAGCCCAAACAGCCACCGCCGCGCCCCCATGATCTCCACCCCGATGCCCGGGATCAAGACCAACACCAGCGCCACCAGGATGCCGCAATACGCCCACGGCGCCAGCCGCACCCACCGCCGGTAATCCCAAAACGCCAACGCCCCCATCAACGCCACCCCCAGCGCCGCGAACTCCGCCTGACCCACCCACGCCGACCGCACCGCCGCCTCCTCACGCGACTCGCACGCCGACTTCACGAAGGCCACCCCGGCCCCCGCCAACGCCAACGACGCCCCCAGCAACGCCCAATTCACGCGCCGCGCCTTGTCCAAAAACCCCTTCCGGTCAAACATGCCCCCCAGTATACCAAACCGCCACCCCCGCTGGAAACGCCCCGCAGATGCAGACGGCCTGTCCGTCGCGCGCTCGCGCGCGTTCCGTTCGCCGTTCTCCGTTGTCCGTTCTCCGGACAGGCATCAGGCACGCCCGCAGGACGTGCCACGCGGATGCAGAGGGGCCCACCCCCTGCCGGGGTTCAAGGGGCAGCGCCCCTTGCCCTCCTGCCTTCCTCCCTATTCTCCCTTCGGAACCCACGCCTAGGCAGTGCCGCGTCAGCGGCCCTTCTCGCCGCGGAGGATCCGCAGCAGGGCGGTGTCGCCGCGCTCCTGGGCCAGGGAGAGCGGCGTCACGCCGCCGCCGAGGTCGCGCCGCGGGTTGGCCCCGGCCTCGACCAAAAGGCGACAGAGGTCGGCGTTGCCGTAGCGCACCGCCAGGCTCAGCGGCGTCACCGCGTCCTCGCGCCCCTTGACGATCCGGGGCGAGACCACATCCGGCTTCGCGCCCGCCCGAAGGAGACGCCGGCACACCCGCAACGTCGCCTCATGCGCGTCCAGCCGCAAGGTGTCGGGGAAAAGCAAGGCGCAGTGCAACGGCGTCGCCCGCTCCAACGTCACGCCCGCGTTGTCGTAACGGCACGGCTGGTTCGGGTTCGCCCCCAAGGCCAACAGCCGTCCCACGAAGGCCTCGCGGTCCAACCGCCCGTTCGGCGTCGCGTCCGTCAGAATCGCCACATGGAGCGCCGCGAAGCCCGGCAACAGTGCGGCCGCTTCCGTCGTGTTCGCCGCGTTGGGGTCATAGCCCGCCCGGTCCAGGATCTCCAGACCCTCCGGCCAATTCGCGCGCACGCACCAGACGCTCAGCGCCTGCCCCTGGAATTGCTCGCGCCGTCCCACCCCGTCGCCCACCAGCTCCAGCAGACGTCCCGCGTCGCGGGTCGAGAAGACCGCCGCCACCTCCGCCGCGTCCATTGTTTGGATGGCCGACTCGCCCCCGCCGCAACCCACGCACGTCCCCAGCGACGCCAGCCCCGCCAACGCCGCGCACACACCAAGCCACACACGCCTTTTCATGGCAACACTTTACCACGCTCACCCCTCCCCCGTCAACCCACCCCCAAACCTTAAAGGGGTCGGAGGCGAAACCCTAAGGGTTTGGGGCCGGAACCCTTAGGGTTTCGAGGCAGACCCTTAAGGGTTTCGGAAAAAGAGGTGGACTTATGCAGAATCGGCCCCTGGGCGGGGCCGATTCGGAAGCTGGGAGGTTTGGAGGCTTGGAGGCTTGGGTGGGGGCGCTTTGCCTTGGGGGCGGGGGGACAAAAAAGGGGCAGGCGAGGGGCCTGCCCTTTCAGGG
>DVOR01000094.1 GCA_018713405.1 Candidatus Spyradenecus faecavium
CCCCGCCCGCACGGCCAAGCCCAAGATCGCCATCCTCCGCGAGGAAGGCGTCAACGGCCACATCGAGATGGCCGCCGCCTTCGCCCTCGCCGGCTTCGAGTCCGTCGACGTGCACATGACCGACCTGCTCACCGGCCGCGTCTCCCTCGACGACGGCTTCAAGGGCCTCGTCGCCTGCGGCGGCTTCTCCTACGGCGACGTGCTCGGCGCCGGCTCCGGCTGGGCCCGCGGCATCCTCTTCAACCCGGCCCTCAAGGCGATGTTCAAGCGCTACTTCGAGCGCCCCGACACCTTCACCCTCGGCGTCTGCAACGGCTGCCAGATGGTCTCCCAGCTCAAGGGCATCATCCCCGGCGCCGCCCACTGGCCCCGCTTCGTGCGCAACGCCTCCGACCAGTTCGAGGGCCGCTACTGCACCCTCGAGGTCCTCGACACCCCCAGCGTGCTCCTCAAGGGCATGGCCGGCAGCCGTCTCCCCATCGCCGTCGCCCACGGCGAGGGCCGCGTGGCCTTCGAGCGCCCCGAGGACGCCGCCGCCGCGCGCGCCGCGCTCCGCTTCGTCGACGGCCGCGGCCGCCCCACCGAGGTCTACCCCTGGAACCCCAACGGCTCCGCCGGCGGCCTCTGCGGCTTCACCTCCGACGACGGCCGCGCCACCATCCTCATGCCCCACCCCGAGCGCTCCTTCCGCGCCATCCAGCTCTCCTACGACGACGGCACCTTCGCCGGCGGCGACGAGGGCCCCTGGGCCAAGCTCTTCTGCAACGCCTACGCCTTCGCCACCCAGGCATGAGAAGCCTCCTCGCCCTCCTCGCCATGCTCTGCGCCCTCACCCTCGGGGCGCAGGGCCTCGAGGCCTCCCACCGCGCCGCGATGGAGGCCCTCTACGGCGAGGCCAACCCCTGGGGCGCCGACGACCCCGCCCTCTTCCGCGAGTATGTCGCACCCCTGACCACCCTCGGCGAGACGCCCGTCGACTGGCTCCCCGTCCTCCGACCCATCGCCCAGGCGCTCACCGCCGGCGCCAAGACGCCCCTCGAGGCCGCCATGCGCCTCAACCGCGGCCTCTGGAAGCGCGTCGACGTCGTCTACTCCACCAAGCGCGACAAGCCCAACCAAGACCCCCTCCACTCCATGCGCATCGGCATGGCCTCCTGCTCCGGCCTCTCCATCCTCCTGGTCGACGCCTGCCGCAGCGTCGGCATCCCCGCCCGCGTGGTCGGTTGCCGCTGGCGCAACAAACCCGGCAACCACACCTGGGTCGAGGTCTGGAGCGAGGGCGACTGGCACCCCCTCGGCGCCTTCGAGGACACCCCGCCCGACAAACTCTGGTTCCTCGCCGACGCCGCCGACGCCACCGACGACGACCCGCGCTACGCGATTTACGCCGCGCGCGCCACCCCCGACGCCGCCGGCACCATCTTCTACGGCTGGGGCGTCCCCGCCGAACGCGTCACCGCCCGCTACGCCCGCAAGGCAACCCCCGCAGCCGAGGGCGTCCGCGTCCACATCGCCGCCGAGCGCGACGGCGCCCGCGTCGCCATCCCCTTCACCGTCGAAGGGAAGCGCTACGTCACCCCCGGCCCCCTCCAGGACCTGAACGACTACGCCACCCTCACCCTCCCCCCCGGCTCCACCTTCACCATCCACATGGAAGGCCGCGCCTTCACCCACCGCGCCGAGCCGAACGCCATCTTCGTCGAACAGCTATGACCGCGCAGACCGCCGACAAATTCGCCTTCACCCCCTGGAACGCCACCCGTTTCTTCGTTCCCCTCTTCCTCCAAGCCGCCAGCCAATCCCTCACCTACCCCCTCGTCGGCGTCGTCGTCGCCCACGGCCTCCACGGCGCGCGCGAGTTCTCTGCCTTCTCCCAGGGCTTCATGCTCATGTTCCTGATCGGGACGCTCGGGTTCGGCCTCGTCACCACCGGCATGGTCTACGCCAAAGACCGCCTCGGCTACCTCCGCTTCCGCCGCGTCAACGCCCTGGTGATGCTCATCATCTCGGCCCTCCAATGCGCCCTCGCCCTCCCCGGCATCGCCCCCTTCGTCTTCGGCCGCCTCCTCGGCCTGGAAGGCGTCCAGCTCGACATCGCCCGCTGGTCCATGCTCTTCGGCCTCCCCGCCCAGCTCGCCTTCCTCCTCCGCAACGTCCCCCAAGTCCTCCTCTACAACGACCACGCCACCGGCCGCGCCAACCTCGCCACCATCCTGCGCATCGCCCTCACCGCCCTCCTCGCCCCCCTCTTCCACCTCCTCGGCCTCGTCGGCTGGGTCTGGGGCTGCGTCTGCCTCACCCTCCCCGTCTTCCTCGAGTCCTTCCTCATGGACTGCTTCGCCCGCCCCTACCTCCGCCGCCTCCCCATGATCCTCCGCGACGGCGAGAAGGCCACCGTCGGGCGCATCTTCCTCTTCAACATTCCCCTCTCCCTCGGCGGCACCCTCCTCTCCCTCTCCGTCTTCATGCTCAACGCCATCATCAACCGCACCGACAACGGCGCCTCCATGCTCGCCGTCCACCTCGTCGCCATCGGCCTCATCAACCCCGTCTCCTTCGGCGCCCTCCGCAACCAAGCCGTCGCCATCGGCTTCCCCCAGCGCGACCTCCGCGACCAACGCACCTTCCTCTTCGCCCTCGCCACCGGCGTCGTCCTCGCCGCCCTCCTCCTCCCCCTCACCATCCCCGCCGTCGGCGACTGGTACTTCTGCGCCATCCAAAACCTCTCCCCCCACGAAGGCGACCTCGCCCGCCAAGTCATCTGGTGGGCCTTCCCCTTCCTCCTCTTCCAGGCCGTCCGCGGCCACGCCGAAGGCCTCGCCGCCTACCGCCACCGCCCCAACGCCGTCCTCGCCGGCCAAGCCGTCTTCTTCGGCGTCCTCGTCTCCGTCCTCATCACCCTCTTCCACTTCGGCGTCTCCGGCCACGTCATGGGCATCATCGCCCTCCTCTGCGCCTCCGTCGCCACCTTCCTCACCATCCGCCTCGGCCTCGCCCTCGCCTGGATCGAAGACGACCCCGACTTCCCCAAAGGCCCCTCCTCCTCCCACCCCTCCACCTGGCCCCACCGCTGACCCCGCCAAGCGACCGCTCCCGTCCCTCCGGCAGGGGGCGGCTCTGCATAAGTCCACATCTTTTTCCGAAACCCTTAAGGGTTTGCCTCGAAACCCTTAGGGTTTTGGGTCGAACCCCTTAGGGTTTCACCTCCGACCCCTAAGGGTTTCGCGGGTGACCTCTCAAGGGGTGTTTGGCAGCGCGCGTGGGTTTTGGTATCATAATAGGAGTTGGGCAGAGGTGCCCTGTTGAGAGAAGGACGGTTTTGAGATGTACGAGAACGAGAGACGCGAGAACGAGGCCATCATCCGCAACGGGTGGCCGCTGATTCTGGTGCCGTTGGCGCTGGGGATCGGCGGCGGGTGCGTGCTGTGCCCGGTCTGCGGGTTGCCGTGGGTGGCGACGGCGTGGTTGGCGCTGTGCCTGGTCTTCGCGGCCTTCATGGCGTGGTTCTTCCGCAACCCGCGGCGTGTGCCGCCGGCGGGCGAGGAGAACATCGTCTCGGGCGCGGAAGGAACGGTGCGCTCGGTGCAGTATGTGACGGAGGACGACGGTTCGCCGGCGAGCGCGGTGGCCAAGGAGTTCTTCCCCGGCGAGCGCGCGGTGCGCATCTCCACCTTCCTCTCGCCCTTGCATGTGCACGTGAACCGCCTTTCCATCGGCGGCACGGTGAAGCAGTGCGAGTATCGCCACGGCAAGCATCTGCTGACGATGGATGAGCGCTCGAGCCTCTACAACCAGCACTCCATCGTGTTGGTGGAGGACAAGGATGGCCTGCGTTGCCTGCACAAGCAGATCACCGGCCCCATCGTGCGGCGCGTGATCTATTGGCTCGAGGAGGGCCAGCCCGTGAAGCGCGGCGGCATCCTGGGCATGATGAAGTTCGGCAGCCGCATGGACATCTGGCTGCCGGCCGACCGCGTGGAGGTCTGCGTGAAGCCGGGCGACCCGGTGCGCGCGGGTGAGACGGTCATCGCCAAGAGGAGGTAAGCCATGCGTAAGATCATGAAGCTGAAGCGCCCCTCCGCGCACGCCAACCGCGTGGGCTTCGTCAACTCCATCACCGCGGGCGCCTTGGTCTGCGGTCTGACGAGCGTGCTCGCCTCCGCGTTGGGCGACTTTTACTGGGGCGCGCTCTTTATCCTCGGCGCGATGATCCTCGATGGCATCGACGGCACGATGGCGCGTATGCTCAAGGCGTCGACGGCCTTCGGCGCGGAGTTCGACACCTTTGTGGACATCACGGCCTTCGGCATCGCCCCGGCGATGTTGATGTACTTCTATCTCTTCCACGACTTCTCGGCACCGGCGCCGACGCTCCATCCGGTTGGGGCACTGCTGTCCATCGCGATCGTCCTCTCGGGCGCCATCCGCCTGGCGCGCTTCAAGGTGGTGGACGAGGACCACGGCATGAGCGGCTACACGGGGATGCCCATCACGGTGAACGCGCTCTGCTTGGCAGGCATCGTCCTGCTCATCGAGGCGTGGAAGAAGGGTTATGGCTTGATTGAGGGCTATGAGCTGCCGGCATGGTTGAACCTGCAGAGCGGCGGGTGGCTTTCTTGGGTGATGTACGCGAACTGCGTCATCTGCTTGCTTCTGCAAGTCTCGCCCTTTAAGTATCCGAAGCCGACGAACACGCCCATCGGGCAGTTCATCGGCGTGTTGGCCTTTCTGGGGCTCTTCATCGGGCCGAAGACGGCGGTGGTTTGCTGCTGTTACCTGGTGCCGATGACCCTCTTCTTTGTCTATGTGGCGCCCTTCTGGTTCGCCATCAAGCGTCGTTGGCTGGCCAAGAAGGCGGCCTAATCCGAGAAAACTCCGAGCATGAACGTCACTGAGAAAATCCTCCGCGCGCATTTGGTCTCCGGCGAGCCCGTCGTTGGGCAGGAGGTCGGCATCCGCATCGACCAGACCCTGACCCAGGACGCCACGGGCACGATGGCCTACCTGCAGTTTGAGAGCATGGGCATCGACCGCGCCAAGACCGAGCTCTCCGTCAGCTACGTGGATCACAACACGGTGCAGATCGGCTTCGAGAACGCCGACGACCACGACTACCTGCAGAGCGTCGCGAAGAAGTATGGCATCGTCTATTCCAAGCCCGGCAACGGCATCTGCCACCAGCTCCACCTGGAGCGCTTCGGCAAGCCCGGCAAGACGCTCATCGGCTCGGACTCGCACACGCCCACGGGCGGCGGCATCGGCATGGTGGCCATCGGCGCGGGCGGCATCGACGTGGCCGTGGCGATGGGCGGCGGCCCCTACTACATCGCTTGGCCGAAGGTCGTCGGCATCCGCCTGACGGGCCGCCTGAACCCGGGCGTCTCGGCCAAGGACGTCATCCTCGCCGTGCTGCGCCGCTTCGGCTCCAAGGGGAACGTCGGGAAGGTCTTCGAGTACTTCGGCCCCGGGCTGGCCGCGCTCGACGTGCCCAGCCGCGCGACCATCGCGAACATGGGTGCCGAGCTCGGCGTCACCACCTCCGTCTTCCCCTCCGACGACGTCACCCGCGCCTTCCTCAAGGCCCAGGGCCGCGAGCAGGATTGGGCGCCGCTGACGGCGGACGACGAGACCTACGACGAGACCTGGGAGCTGGACCTCTCCACGCTCGAGCCCCTCGCCGCCGCGCCCCACAACCCCGGCAACATCGAGACCATCGCCGAGCACGTGGGCCAGCGCGTCAACCAGATCATGATCGGCTCCTGCACGAACTCCTCTTACCGCGACATCAAGACCGTGGCGTTGCTCCTCAAGGGCAAGCAGGTCCACCCCGACGTGGAGGTCGGCATCGCGTGCGGCTCCAAGCAGGTGGTGCGGATGCTCGCTGACGAGGGGCTGCTGGGCGCCCTCGTCGGCGCGGGCTGCCGCATCCTTGAAAACGCCTGCGGCTTCTGCATCGGCGCGCACATGAGCCCGAGCACGGACGCCGTCTGCCTGCGCACGAGCAACCGCAACTTCGAGGGCCGCTCCGGCACGCAGTCGGCCAAGGTCTACCTCGTCTCGCCCGAGACGGCGGCGGCCTCGGCCCTCGCCGGCGCCTTCGCCGACCCGCGCGCGCTCGACGTGCCGGCCGTGGCCATGCCCGAGCGCTTCACCATCGACGATGGGATGTTCCTCTACCGCGAAACCGCCGGCCGGGGCGTCCCGGGCACGGCCATCGTGCGCGGCCCGAACATCGGCGAGGTGCCCCCCGGCAAGCCGCTTCCCGAGCGCCTGGAGGGTGTGGCGACCATCAAGGTCGGCGACAAGATCACCACCGACCACATCATGCCCGCCGGCGCCCGCCTGAAGTACCGCTCGAACATCCCGGAGTACGCCAAGTACGTCTTCGAGCACACCGACCCGGACTTCTACCGGAACGCCTCGGACAACCGCGACGCCGGCAAGGCGAACGTCATCGTCGCCGGCGAGAGCTACGGCCAGGGCTCCTCGCGCGAGCACGCCGCCCTCTGCCCCATGTACCTGGGCGTGCGCGCCGTGGTCGCGAAGTCCATCGAGCGCATCCACCGCGCCAACCTCATCAATTTCGGCATCGTCCCCTTCGTCTTCGCCGACCCGGCGGACTACGACCGCGTGTCGCAGGGGGACGCCCTCGTCATCGAGGGGCTGCGCCAGGCCGTCGAGACCGGCCGCGCCACCGTCAGAGACCTTACCAACAACAACACGTTTGACGTGACGACCGAGCTGTCCGACCGTCAGAAACGCCTCATCCTCGCCGGTGGTCTCCTGGCCGCCGTGGCGCAGGGGCAGGCCTAAAGGAGCGACGCACGATGAGCGACGCAGAAAAGCCCGAGTCCTTCGGTTTCGACTTCGCCCCCGCCTGGGCGCGCGGGTCCGCCGATGAGTATGTCAGCCGCTACCAAGGCAAGAACTACGACGAGCGCACCGGCCGCGAGGAACGCCCCCGCCGCGAGCGTCCGCCGCGCCAGGACCGCGACGGCGAGCGTCGCCCGCCCCGCCGTGACGGCGAGCCGCGCGGGGAACGTCGGCCCCGCCGCGAAGGCCCCGAGGGGGAGCGCCCGCGTGGCCCCCGCCGCGAGGGCGGCCGTCCCTTCGAGCGCCGCGAGCCCGTCAAGCCGCTCGACGCGGAGATCCGCATCCTCCCGAACCAGAAGAACCTCGGCGTCATCATCAAGACCCTTCAGGGCACGCACGTGGCCTTCCCCGTGAAGAAGTTCGTCAACCTCTTCCTCGAGAACCCGCAGGCCTGCCTGGTGCGCTTCGAGGCGAAGCCCGAGACCGACGTGCGCTTCTGGACGTGCAAGGCCTGCGGCCTGGTCGCCCTCTCCGAGGCCGAGATCGCCCAGCACCTCCTCGCCCACCACCTCAACGACTGGTTCGACGTGGCCGAGGAGCCCTGCGACCCGCCCGCCGGCAACTTCCCGCGCGTGGCCAAGTGCTCCCTCACCGGCGAATGGGTCGGCGCCCCCAACCACCACAGCTATCGCCACCGCGTGGCCGAGCTCGCCGCCCGCGCCAAGATGTCCGAGCGCGACTACCTGCGCACGCTGGAGATGCACACCGACCCCGAGTCCATCGAGGCCTGGAAGCAGTCCGTCACCACCCAGACGGTCTACCGCCTCAAGGTGAAGAAGGTCGACGCGCCCGCCGAGGCCGCCCAGCCCGCAGCCCCCGCCGAAGGCGAGGCCGCCCCCGAGGCGCCCGCCGCCGAGGAGAAGCCCGCCGAGACCCGCGAGGCTTACAACCGCGACCAGGCCGAGGCGCTCTTCCGCCGCGAGATCCTGCCCACGCTCATCGCCTCCGCCAAACACGTCTGCCTGCCCGTTTCCCTGGCGCAGACCTCGCCCTCCCTGCCGCTCCGCCTGCTGCTGAAGTACACGCTCCGCGACGAGCAGCGCTACCCGCGCTCCCTCTTCTTCGCGCTGCGCGGCGCCTTCCGCCACCGTAAGTTCACCCTCTTCCGCGGCAACGACGAGCGCGGCCCCGAGTTCGTCGCCAACATCACCCTCTCGCCCTTCACCGCCGAGCACGCCGTGCGCGAGATCAAGGCCGCGCTCGACTACGTGGCGGCCCACCCGCTCTGCACCCGTGGCGAGCTCCTCGCCGCGCTCAAGGCCGAGCTCGCGGACATGGACATCGCCGTCCTGGCGCGCCAGATCGCCTTCCTCTTCCAGAAGGGCCACATCGTGGAGTACTACAACGGCGTCCTGGCCCTGCCCGAGACCAACCCCAAGTTCCGCAAGCTCCCCGAGGAGATGAAGCGCGAGCCCAAGGAAGGCGAGGCCAAGCCTGCGGAGGCCGACGCCCCCAAGGC
>DVOR01000095.1 GCA_018713405.1 Candidatus Spyradenecus faecavium
CCCCCCGCCGCAGCAGGTGAGGAGGACGGCCAGGCGGGGCGAGCCCACCTGGGCCAGGATCTGCCCGGCGTCGTCGCGGAAGGCGCCCGCGCCGAGGGAGTGCGCCCCGCCGGTGCCGCGGCCGGAAAGCCGCTTGGCGCCGAAGACGGAGGTGGCGACGCCGACGACGGGCGTGATGGCCTGGAGCGTGGCGTCGTCGGTGTCCAGGATGAGGGCGCGCAGGGGCGCCTCGGCGCGCTCGGCCACGCGGCGGGCGATGGACGCGGCCGCGCCGCCAAGGGAAATGAGCAGGAGGTCTTCGGTTTCCATGGGGGGTCAGCCTCTGAGGAAGGCGCGGAAGCGGGAGAGGAGGGAGGGCCGGCGGTCCTCCTGCGCCAGGGTGCGGCAGCGCGAGTTGAGCAGGCCGACGGCGGTGGCGTGGCGGTACGGCTCGTCCATCATGTCGGGCGGGAGCTTGGCGACGTTGCACGGGATGCCCAGGACGCACGGCAGGCCGAAGATGGCCGAGGCCTGCTCGGTGATGAGGGGCAGGGCCGCCGTGCCGCCGGTGAGGTGGATGGCCCCGCGGATGTGAGGGAGCACGTCGCGCAGCCGCTCGGCCAGGATGCGGAAGGTCTCGTCGATGCGCTCGGTCACGATGGTCTGGATGGCGTGGACGGAGAGGGAGCGCTCGCTGGTGGCGAAGGTGGTGCGCAACGCGTAGCGGTCCTTGGCGAGGTCGGACTGGATCTGCGCGGCGCCGCGGGCGAGCTTGACCTCCTCGGCCTGCGCCTGGGAGATCTGGAAGGCCAGGGCGATGTCGTTGGTCAGGTGCGAGCCGCCGACGGCCAGGTTGCCCGCCGCCGCGACGACGTTGTTGCAGATGGCGATGTAGTCCACCGTGCCGGCGCCGAAGTCCAGCACCAGGGCGCCGTCGTTGCGCGCCTTGGCGTCGAGCACCGCCTCGGAGGCCGCGTACCCGGAGAAGGCGGTGTCCATCAGGCGCAGGCCCGCGTGGTGGACCGCGGAGGTCAGCGCGTCGAGCGCCGTCCGCGGCACCGAGATCTCGAGGATGTTCGCCACCAGCTCCGAGCCTGTCATGCCCAGGGGCGTGCCCACGGGCTGGCCGTTGACCTCATACTTCTGCCGGAAGCGTTGCAACACCAGGTCCGTCGAGTCGTCGGCCTCGACGGACTGCGCGTTCTCCTCCGCGGCGTCGACGTTGTCCTGGTCGATGGCGTGGCCCGGCATCAGCAGGGTCTGCCCCGAGCGCACGGCGGCCGTGAGCCCGAAGCAGGAGATGGCGGCCGAGACGTCCGCCAGGTCGATGCGAAAGCGCCGGTCCATGTCGTCGCGCACCTTGCGGATGCCGGCGGCCACGGCGTTGATGTCGCGGATGAAGCCCTTGCGCACGCCGTTGGTCTCGGTCTCGGTGCGGGCGACGACGGTGAGGGTCTCGCCGTCGAACTCCCCCGCCACGAGGCTCGTGGTCTGCGTGCCGATGTCCAATGCACCCAAAAGCATGTTCATGGTGCGGTCGCTCCTATGGTCAGTCCGAGACGGCGATTTCGCCCGTCAGCGCGTTCACGCGGCGTTTGCCGGCCAGGTCGGGGTTGCCCAACGCCAGCGCCACGCGGCGCAGGCGGCCCAGCATGGCCTCGCGCTCCCGCCCGCGTGCCTCCTCGCCGGCCCGGCCCACGTCCATCCCCATGCCCGGCCAGGCGATGATCACCTCGCGCCCATCGGCCAGGCGCACGGAGAGCCCGTCGTCCACGTCGTAGGCGTTCGGCAGCAGATCCACGTCGCGCACGGCGCTGGGCAGGGGCGTGGGCCCCGTCGCCGCCGCCGCGATCAACCGCAGCATACAGCGGTACTTCGCCGGCATCCGCGTGCCCGGCTCGTAGTCGCGCATCCCGTCCCAGCCCGCCACCGTCGGCAACGCCCCCGGCGTGTTCGGCAACGGCGGGAAGCACATCCCCTCGGCGTCCACCACCAGCGGCGTCCCCCGCAGGCGCGCCACCGGCTCACGCTCGCGCACGTGCAGCTCCACCGTCCCCCGGCCCGGGCGGTACGTCATCTCCGCCGCGCTGAAATAGGGCGACTGCCGCAGGCGCTCCACGATCTTCGCGCGCACCAGCCCAAACCCGTTCTCCGGCTCCGTCAGCCCGAAGACCCCCTCCAGCATCGTCTTGCGCACGAACTGCTCCGTCACGTCCGCCGTGCACCCCGTGATCGCGATGTTGCGCGGGTCCACCAAAAAGGTCTCGCTGCCCTGCAGATACCCATCCGTCAGCCGCAGGAACCCCCAGACCGCCGCCAAGGCCGCCACGAGCGGCACCGCCACCCGCAACGCCGTCGGCGCCGCCTTCAGCAACGCCTCGCCCACCTTCGAGAGGAAGGTCGGCTTGGCCGGCTGCCGCGGGCTGCGTTTCGTGCGCTTGGGCTTAGCCATGGCGCGCGGCCTCGATCAACCGTGCGCACAGCGCGGGGAAGGGGATGCCCGCGCGCGCCGCCGCGTCCGGCAACAGGCTCGTCTCCGTGCAGCCCGGCGCCGTGTTCACCTCCAGCGTATAGAGCGCCCCCTCCGGCGACAGGCGGAAATCCACCCGCACCGCCCCGCGGCACCCCGTCGCCCGCGCCGCCAAGACGGCCAGCCGCTGCGCTTCCCGCGTCGTTGCGTCCTCCGGCGGGTAGACGTGCCGCGACACCCCCGGCGCATACTTCGCGTGATAGTCATACCACCCGTTCGGCGCCACGATCTCAAGCACCGGCAACGCCTCGTCGCCGACCACCCCAACCGCCAGCTCGCGCCCCGGCACGAACCGCTCCACCAGCGCCTCGCCCTGCGCGTCCTGCGCCGCCGCCAGACGCACGGCCTCGGGCCACTGCCCCGCCTCCGTCACCTTCGAGAGTCCGACGCTCGAGCCGTCTCGCGGCGGCTTCACCACCACCGGCAACGGGAAGGGCGGCGGGAACGCCGCCGCCGCGGCCGTCACCACCGCGCCCTCCGGCGTCGGCACCCCCGCCTTCCGGAGGACCGCCTTCGTCGCCGGCTTGTCCATGCACAGGCGGCTCGCCGCCGCCCCCGGCCCCGTGTAAGGCAACCCCGCCGCGTCCAAATCGGCCTGGATGCCGCCACCCTCGCCGTAGCCCCCATGCAACGCGATGAAGACCGCGTCCACGTCGCGCGGCACCTCGTCGATGGCGTCCCGCGTCAACCGCGCCTCCACCACGTCATATCCCGCCTCACGCAACGCCGCGGCCACCGCCGCGCCCGACCGCAACGACACCTCCGCCTCATGGCTCGTGCCGCCCATTGCCACTGCTATCCGCTTCTTCATCCTGGGAATCCTCGCAAAACCCGACTATTCTACCACATTCCCCGCCCCCGCTTCACCCCGCCCGCAGGATTGCGGGTTCTTCGTCAAAAAGAGTGGGTGAGGCGGGGTGGGAATGTGGTATAGTAGGGAATTGAAAGGATGGTGCCCATGAAGAGTACGATGCTTGCGGTTGTCGGGTGTTTGGCGTTGTCGGCTTTCGCCGCGCCGCCGACGGTTGATTTGTCCGGGACGTGGCAGGTGGCGCTGGGCGACGCGAAGCCCGCGCCGGTGACGTTGCCGGGGACGTTGGGCGACGCGGGGCTGGGCCCGGTCGCGGAGAAGGCTGTCTACGGCGCGCTTACGCCGCGGCATCAGTATGTGGGCCCGGCCACCTATTCGCGGACCTTCACGGTGACGCCGGGGATGACGGGCGATTATGAGCTGTTCCTGGAGCGCGTGATGTGGAAGAGCACGGCGGCGCTCGACGGCACGCCGCTGGGCGAGTGCGACTCGCTGGCGACGCCGCACGTCTACACCGTGCCGGCGCGCTTGCTGACGCCCGGCGAGCACACGCTGACCCTGACGATCGACAATTCGCTCATCCATCCCATCGGCGAGAAGAGCCACAGCTACGGCGATTCCATGCAGACGCGTTGGAACGGCGCCATCGGACAGCTGGAGCTCCGCCCGCGCAACCCGCTTCGCCAGGCGCGTGTCTTCGCGCCCTTCGGCGAGGAGGTGACGGTGCGCCTGCCCAAGCTGTCGCATCCCGTGAATGACGCCATTGAGGGTCTGCAGATTGAGGGCAAGCCCGTCGTGGCCGAGCTGGAGAACGTCCCGGCCGAGACGGTGAAGGCGACGGCCGACACCCTGGTGCTGCGCGTGCCGGGGGCGAAGCCGTGGAGCGAGTTCGACCCCAAGCTCTACACGCTGGTCCTGCGCTGGAACGGCCTGGAGCACCGCATCCGCTTCGGCTTCCGCTCCTTCGAGGCCAAGGGCAACCGCCTGTACATGAACGGCCGTCCGCTCTTCGTGCGCGGCAACACGGAGAACTGCCACTTCCCGCTCACGGGCTATCCGGCGATGGACAAGGCCACGTGGCTGCGCATCTTCTCCATCCTGAAGGGGCAGGGCGTGAACCAGATCCGCTGCCACTCGTGGTCCGTGCCGCAGGCGGCCTTCGACGCGGCCGACGAGCTGGGCCTGCTGGTCTCGCCTGAGATCGTCTGGATCGACGCCAACTGGATGACGCGCGACCATAAGTACCTCAAGGGCATCGGCAAGGGCCCGAAGGACGTGGACGACTTCATCCACAACGAGCTCTTCCGAATCCTCGACGCCTACGGCAACGCGCCCTCCTTCTTCTCCATGAGCGTGGGCAACGAGCTGGGCGCGGCGGACTTCAACCTGCTGGGCAAGTGGATGAAGGAGTGCCGCAGCTACGACGGGCGCCACCTCTACGCCGCCTCGTCCGCGCGCCAGATCTCCTCGGGCGACGACTTCTACATCACGCACAACTACCCCGGCGTGGGCATGATGCGCGAGCGCCGCCGCGACGGCACGGATTGGGACTACGAGGACGTCTACCGCCGCACCAAGCTCCCCACCATCGCCCACGAGATCGGCCAGTGGCCCGTCTTCCCCAACTTCGACCGCGAGATCCCGAAGTACACCGGCATCCTCCGCCCCTGGAACCTGGAGAACCTCCGCGAGGACAGCGCCAAGGCCGGCGTCCTGCGCTTCAACGACGCCTACGCCCGCGCCTCGCTCATGACCAATCGCCTGATGTATAAAGACGAGATCGAGAGCTTCCTGCGCACGCCCTCCTGCGCCGGCCTGCAGCTGCTCGGCGTGCAGGACTACTCCGGCCAGGGCGAGGCCCTCATCGGCTGGCTCGACTCCTTCTACGACGTGAAGCCCGGCGCCGAGCGCGCCGTCCCCGTGGGGGATTACTTCGCGCCCGTGGCCACGCTCGCCCGCTTCCAGAAGTACACCTGGCGCAGCGACGAGACCTTCACCGCCAAGCTCGTGGTCCACAACTACGGCCCCGAGCCGATTTCCGGCCCCTTCGCGTGGTCCATCCCCGCCCTCGGCCAGAGCGGCTCCTTCGGACAGACCGTCCAGCCCGGCGCCGTCCAGCAGGTGGGCACGATTTCCTGCACCCTCTCCAACCTCAAGGCCCCGGCCAAGATCGAGCTGACCTTCGGCAAGAACAAGTGGCCGCTCTGGGTCTATCCCGCCGAGATCCCCGCCGACGTCCCCGCGGGCGTCACCTTCACCGACGACCCGGCCGAGGCCAAGGCCGCGCTCGCGAAGGGTGGCCGCGTCCTCTTCGACGCCCACGCCTGCCCCAACCCCAAGGCCACCGTCTTCTCCTCCTTCCGCCCCGTCTACTGGGGCACCACGTGGTTCCCCGGCCAGCGGCAGACGACCCTCGGCATGGTGGTGCAGGACAAGAGCCCCGCCTTCGCCGCCTTCCCAACCGAGGATTGGCAGGATTGGCAGTGGCAGCACCTCGTCAACGGTGCCACCACCTTCCGCATCGCTGGCGCGGGTGAGGACTTCACGCCGCTGGCCATGCCGATCGTCGACTTCCACAAGCCCGCCCTGGCCGCGCTCCTCTTCGAGACCGCTGTCGGCCCCGGCAAGCTCCTCGTCTCCGGCGTCGACCTCTCCGCCAACCGCCCCGAGGCGCGTCAGCTCCGCCGCTCCCTGCTCGACTACGTCGCCTCCGACGCCTTCGCGCCCAAGGCTTCGCTCCCCGAGAAGGACCTCTGGGGCCTCTTCTACGACGCCCGCGCCAACCTCGCCCCGCGCCCCGCGGAGTACAAGGACGCCGTCGTCTACATCGAGTGCGCCGCCCTCCTGAACCGCCAGCACCAGGACACCCCCTGGGAGGCCAAGCGCGACCGCGCCGAGCTCGTCGCCGGCACCTATTCCATCACCGGCAAGGGCCTGCGCACCTGGGCCGACAAGGACGGCAAGTATTGGGTCGGCGACGACCTGACCATCACCCTCAAGGACTGCTCCAACGTCCGCGGCAAGTTGCTCGTCCGCTTCCGCGACCCCAACGACAACGGCCGCACCGCCAAGGGCTCCTTCGACGGCAACCGCGCCTTCACCGTCCCCCGCCACGCCAAGGGCAAGGGCAACCCCGACGGCTCCTACTGGGTGACGCTGCCCGTGGACATGGAGGACTTCCTGGACGGCAAGCTGGAGCTCCGCATCCAGAAGACCTCCGGCCCCAACCTCATGATCGACCGCGTCATCGTCGTCCCCAACGAGGCCTGAGGCCCGGCGCGTCGCGCGCCGCCCCGTCAAAAAACGAGGCCCCCGGCACTCCCGCCGGGGGCCTCGTTTCGTATCCGCCTGTCAGGTCAGGCGCGATAGGTGGCGACGGATTCCGGCGTCTCGCTGACGGAGACGGCGACAACGGGGAGGCCGCGGCCCTTCAGCTTGTGGAAGAAGTGCGCCGCCAGGCACTCGGAGGTGCTGCGGTGCGGCAGGTCGTAGACGCGCAGGCCGTGGCGGCGGAGCGTCGCCGCGATGTCGCGCTCGACCTCGGACTGCGTGTCGCACAGGAAGGCGTGGTCGCACGGGCCGACGATCTCCTCGTTGAGGACGGCCTTGAGCTCCTTGAAGTCCATCACCATGTCCTCGGGCTGGCCGGCGAGCGGCGGGACGTTGCCCAGCTCGACGGTGACGCGGTAGGTGTGGCCGTGGAGGTTGCGGCACTGGCCGCCGTGTCCGGTGAGGAGGTGGGCGGCGTCGAAGGTGACGGTCTTGGCGACGGTGAGCATGGCGGTTCCTTTCAGCGGCGGCGACCGGGGCGCGGGAAGCGCGGCGGCCGGGCGGGCGCGGGTTTGGCGGGGCGGGCCTGCGGCGGGGGCGCCGGCCGGCGCTTGGGGCGGACGGCGTCGGCGCCCATGGCGGTGCGGGCGGCCTCGGAGTGGAGGGGATGGTCGAGCTGCTGGGGGATGGGCTTGCCGATGAGCCGCTCGATGTCGCGGAGGGCCTGACGGTCGTGCGCGCAGACCAGGCTGATGGCCTCGCCCTCGGCGCCGGCGCGGGCCGTGCGGCCGATGCGGTGGACGTAGGTCTCCGGCTCGTCGGGCAGGTCGTAGTTGATGACGTGGGTCACGTCGTCCACGTCGATGCCGCGGGCGGCGATGTCGGTGGCCACGAGCACCTGGATCTTGCCGCTCCGGAAGGCCTCGAGCGCGCGCTGGCGGGCGCCCTGGCTCTTGTCGCTGTGGAGGGCGGCGGCGGGGAAGCCATCGCGGGTGAGCTGCTTGGCCAGGCGGTCGGCGCCGTGCTTCATGCGCGGGAAGACGATGACGCGGAAGCACTTGGGCGAGTCGAGCACCCACTTGAGCAGGGCGAGCTTGTTCTCCTTGTCCACGAAGAGGACGCGCTGGCGGATGCGCTCGACGGTCGGCTGGCCGGGGTCGACGCGCACGGTCACGGCCTGCCCGCGGATGAAGCGCTTGGCCAGGGACACGACCTCGGGCGCGAGCGTGGCGGAGAAGAAGAGGGACTGCCGCTTGGCGGGGAGCCGCTCGAGGATCTTCGAGATGTCGGGCAAAAAGCCCATGTCCAGCATGCGGTCGGCCTCGTCAAGCACCACGGCGTCGACGCCGTCGAGCGCGAGGTGACGCTGCAGGCACAGGTCGAGCAACCGTCCGGGCGTGGCCACCAGCACGGCGACACCCCGCCGAAGGGCCTCAATCTGCGGGTTGGCGCTGACGCCGCCGAAGACGACGGCCGTGGGGATGGCCAGCCCCTTGGCGTAGGCGGCCAGGTTCTCGCCGATCTGCGCGGCGAGCTCACGCGTCGGCGCCAGGATGAGGACGCGCGGGCGGCCGGGGCGCACGGTGGCGTGGGTGGCGGCCAGACGGTGCAACAGCGGCAGACAGAAGGCCGCCGTCTTGCCCGTGCCGGTCTGCGCGCACCCCATCACGTCGCGCCCCTCGAGGACGGGCGGGATGGCGTCGGCCTGGATGGGCGTGGGCGCCCGGTAGCCCATCTTGTCGATGGCCTGGCGCAGGGCGGGGTTCAGCCGTGCGAAGACGTCCTCAGCCACGGGGCTTCCCCTTTCCGAAAGGCTTCTTGCCGAAGGGCTTCTTCCCGAACGGCTTGCGCTTGCCGAAGGGCTTGCGGCCCTTGCGCGGGCCGTTGTGCAGGTCCTCGGTCGGGTCGGCCAGGGCGGGGTTCAGCGGGCGCCCGTCGAAGTCCGCGTCCTTGAGCGCGGAGAGGACGCGGCGGCCCAGCTCGGCGCGGACGTCGAAGAAGGCGAACTCCCGCTTGATGGCGATGGCGCCGATGTCCTGCGCCGTGATGCCGGCGTGCTCGCACGCCAGGCGGACGACCGCGCCCTCGCGCAGGCCGTCCAGTCGCCCCACGTGGAGCATGATGCGCTGGCGCTCGCCGAAGGCCGCGTTGCGCTCGGCGCGGCTGGGCTTCTCCGCGGGGTTGAGGTCCTGCGCGTCCTCGTACGCCTCGATGAGGGAGGAGAGGCGCAGCTGGAGCACGCGGGCGAGGACCTCCTCTGGCGGCAGCCCGGCCACCAGGGGGGTGACGGCGGGGAGCAGCTCGCGGATGGTGGGGCTGACCTCCGTCACGCCGTGGATCTGCTCGGCCATCCAAAAGACGTGCTTCTGGCGCACCTCGTCGGCGGTCGGGATGGCGCGCCGCTCGAAGCGCAGGCCGCACAGCCGCTCGATGAGCCGCAGCTTGCCCGCGTCGCGCGGGGTGAAGAGGACGATTGAGACGCCGCTCTTGCCGGCGCGCGCCGTGCGGCCGCTGCGGTGGGTGTAGACCGCCGGGTCGTCGGGCAGGTGATAGTGGATGACGTGCGAGATGTCGTCCACGTCCAGCCCGCGTGCCGCCACGTCGGTCGCCACCAGGATGCGCACGGCCTTCTCGCGGAACTTCCGCATCACCGCGTCGCGCTGCGCCTGGGAGAGGTCGCCGTGGAGCGCCTCGGCGTAGACGCCGTCGTGCATGAGGGCCTCGCTCAGCCGCTGGGTGTCCACGCGCGTGCGGCAGAAGACCAGGCCGTACATCTCGGGCACGAAGTCGATGACGCGCCGCAACGCGCCGTAACGGTTGCGCTCCGCCACGGCATAGGCATGGTGGGCGATGTTGGCCTGCGCCACGTTCCGCTCGCCCACGGTGATCTCGATCGGCTCCGTGAGGTAACGCTGGGCGATGGTCTCGACCTCCGGCGGCATGGTCGCGGAGAAGAGCCACATCGCGGCCCCCTCCGGCGTCGCCTCCAGGATGAAGGTCAGCTCGTCGCGGAAGCCCATGTCCAGCATCTCGTCGGCCTCGTCCAGCACGCACACGCGCACGTCCGCCAGGGAGATGGATTCGCGCCGGATAAGGTCGCAGAGGCGCCCGGGCGTGGCCACCACCACCTGCGCCCCGCGCTCCAGCCTGCGGATCTGCTGGCCGATGGGCGCGCCGCCGTAACAGGCCGCCACGTGCACCTCGGGCAGGAACTTCGCGAAGCGCGCCAGCTCCTCGCCGATCTGCAGGCACAGCTCACGCGTTGGCGCCAGGATGAGCGCCTGCGGCCTCGGCGAGGCCCCGTCGATCCGCGCCAGCAACGGCAACCCATACGCGCACGTCTTGCCCGTGCCCGTCGCCGCCAACGCCACGCAGTCCGGCGCCGGCTCGGCCGACAGTCGCGGAATCGCCTCCGCCTGAATCGGCATCGGCTCCGTGAAACCAAGCCCCTCAACCGCCTTCAGCAGCGCCTCGGGCAAACCCAAATCCTGAAAACTAGCCATAGACTCCTCTCAAAAGTCCGCGTAGCATACCAAATCGCGCCGATTCCTGCCCACTCCCCCGCCGCGGCCCCCAAAAGACGCAGTTGGTCATAATAAACGCGCCAGTTCGAAAGGTAATTGCGTGGGGGTAGTGTCGTGGATGTCGCGTTAAGGTTTCGGAAAGAGGGGCGCGATTAGGTGTCTGGATGGATTGGGTGGAATAAGAGATGATAGAGCCTCCCCCTCCCCGAGGAGAGGGAGGCGCGATTACCCGTCTGAAACGGGGCGCTTCATCTCCCGGGATTCGGAAAGGAGGCCTGACATGGGCCAAGACGCGAACACACCCCATCACCGCCAGTGCAGACTTGAGGACCGGCTGATCATTCAGAATGGGTTGGACGAAGCCCACTCGCTCAACGCCATCGCGAAGAAGATCGGCAAACACCGCTCCGCGGTCTCGCTGGAGGGCGTCGCAACAGCGTGTCGGCACAGAAAGGCGCCTTCGGGCGGCCGTTCAACGACTGTGTCCATCGCCGTGCCTGCGACCGCCGTCAGCTCTGAGAAGACAACCCGGACTGCCTGAGCAAGTGCTCGACGTGCAGGCTTTGCAACAAGGTCTGCCCGGATTACGAGAAGGAACGTTATCTAAGACACCCAAACGCAACAAAACACCCCGGAAAACGATGTCGCGATTACCTTCTCCAAAGAACTGGCCCTCGCTCCGTCGCGTTTGGCTGTACCCATCACGCCCCCAAACCGCCTCCCACTCCGCCCCTTTTGCCTCCTTTTCTTCCGTAAGTCTCCCCATTCGCCCGAAAACCCCTCACAAGAGAGCATTTCCCGGACACCTAATCGCACCCCCTGCGCATTTACCCCTCCCCCTGTCGCAAAAACACTTGCATTCTTCAGAGCCAAAGGAAACGCCAGTCCGTCTCATCGTCGGAACGCGCGACACCGAAAAGACCGCCGAGGAAGGAGAAGGCCCAGTCGTCGTTTGTCTCGTGGGTGACAAGAGAAAGTCCGGGCAGGGCGAAGCGTTCGCGCGTGCCATCGGCATCGCGGGAGGAACGGTAGAGCCAACCGAGGATACCAAAGGTCTCCTTGCCGGTGTCGGCCTCGTGGACGTTGTCGTACAGCAGTCCAAGCAGCACCGAGGTGCCAAAGGAATGCCTATATTTCTCGCTTTTATAGAGCAGTCCACGCAAGAGTCTGGTTTCCGTCAAGAACCCGTCGATGCTTCTTTCGCGGTCGTAAAGCAATCCGCACAAGAGGTCGGTCTCGACATCGAAGTTACCCTCATCGCGGCTCCAAAGGAGGCCCCAAGGTAGGAGGGTCGTTTGACGGTGACGGTCTTTTAAGATAGCATAGAACTCATCCCCAAAGAGGAGTCCCCAGAGTAAGGCCGAACCGTCATAGGAACCGTCCGCCGTTTTCCAAGCGAGGGCGTCCAAGAGAAGCCCGGTCTCGCTTTGGGAGACGACGCCTTTGGAATCGACGGTTTTGGAATGGCTGACGAGAGGCGTGAACCATTGTCGTTTCTTGGTGGCAAGTCCATCAGTGACGATGTCCTCATACGTACTGCGCCAGAGAAGCCATCCGAAAGCGTTGGTACGCGTGCGTGAGACTTCGTTGACCTGTTTTGAAGACAGGAGATTTAACATATCTGCGAATCTATGCGAACGGCCATAACGTACAAACTCGCCATGTGCGAGCAAATCAGAAAGAAAGGTCCACTCCACGCCGGTTATCTTTTCGTAAGAAGAAATCGGGTCTGCGGTACGCTCACGCCATTTCCAGAGTAACCCAAATCCAACGCCCCATTCATTGTCGACAAGGGGGCCCTCCGGTTTGTCTGCGGACGAGGCCCAGTGGCGGTCATGGGAGACCAGGAAGCGTCTGGAGAAGGAGCGCGTGGGCGTCTCGACCGTGGCGTAGAAGGGAAGTCCCAAGGGGCCGATGTGGAAGCGCGTTGACTTCTTGTCCCTGTCATAGTAGGAAAGCGGTGTCCAGAGGAGGCTTTCGGTGCCACGGTCATTGCCGGCCCAAAACCAGAGGGGCAGAACGCCGTTTGCGGAGTAGCTTTTGCTTGTAATCCACCAGGCAAACGGAAAGAACGTCCGAAGCGTAGAATCCTTTTCCTTGATGACAATCACATTGAACAGATTGGTGAACTGGACCGGACCGAAGTCGACAGCGTTGAACAGCAGGGGAGAGCCCCACGACTCCTCGCCCACGTAAAAGAAGGGAAGCAAGAAGCACCGCTCGGGATCGCGATAAAAGAGTGGGAGGAAGCGGTAGACACCCTCCTCGGGAACGGCCGTGGCCAGAAGGCAGACATCATGGATGCCATGATCGTAGTTGTAGAAGGGAAGGAACGCGAAACAGCCCGGCGAGGATTTGATGAGCGGCCACGCGACATAACGCGCCCGCCCATCGCTGAGATAGAGCGGCCAGAGATTGAGTGTCTTCCGTTCCTTTTTCTGGTCGTCTCCTGCAAAGAGGGCGATTTCGTTGTAAGGCGTGCGGTGCTTATCCAACATGCATCCGCACAGGGGAAGAAGTGCCAGTATGGTACTTATCACAATCAACTTCATAAAGATAGCCTAGCAAAGAAGCGCCACATCCGCAAACGTCGGCCTCTCGCTTCCAAAGGGTGCGCAGTTGGTCATAATAAACGACACCGAAAAACGAAGAGAGGAGGCCTTCAGGAAAGCCCGTTGGTCATATGAAACGACACTGTACAATAAAGGCATGAGAACCATGAGCATCCCTTCCGTAAAAGAGTACATTCGCACCCAACAGCTGAACTGGGAGCGTAAAAAGCGGCTTGGATTGGCGAACAGAAAGCGCCGGTCCAAGCTTATCACTGATGTGGCAGATGTCCTCCAGTGCTCTCGGGAATGGGCTAATCGCCTCTTGACCGGCAGCGTCGTTCACAAGGGGCGAAAGGGGCGTGGGAAGACGTACCGGGACGCTGAAATCGAGGTCATCCGAGCACTCTGGAGAGAGCTTGGCGGCCCTTGTGCGCCCTACCTGCACGCTGGGTTGGGCCGTTTCCTGCGCGACTACCGGGTGCTTCATCACGTCCCGCAGGAGGTCGCGGAGCGCGTCCTGCGCATGAGCGCCTCGACCATCGCCAGAGCCATCCGCGGGCAAGATCGCCCCAACTCGGTCTGGGCCAAGCCCCGCAACAAACGGTCGGGCAAGAACGCCATTCGGGCCCTTGTCCCCATCGAGTCTGGCGAGGATCGCCCCGCGCATGAAATCCCGCGCGAGGAGGCACAAAGGAGAGGGAAAAAGGAAAAGGGAATTGGAGGGTGGTGGGGCTCTGCCCCACGCCCCGGCAGGGCGAAGTTCGCCCTGCACCCCCGGCACGTCCTGCGGACGTGCCTGACTGGGACGCACCAAGCGGCGCAGGGGATTCAGGAGGAAGACGAGATTCAGGAGGGTGTGCGCCTG
>DVOR01000096.1 GCA_018713405.1 Candidatus Spyradenecus faecavium
CCCACACCGTCCGCCGCGCCATCAACGAGGACCTCACCGCCGAGGACACCCCCGGCGGCGCCGCCCCCCAGGCGCCCGGCCAGCAACGCCGCGGCAAAGGCCGCCACGCCCCGCCCAAAAAGCCCGCCCCCGCCTCCCTCGTCGCCGAGGCCGGCCTCGCCAAGGAGGACCTCCTCGAGGCCCTCGCCCGCCTGGAGGCCGAGATGCGCCAGGCCGCCGAGGCCCTCGAGTTCGAGCGCGCCGCCCTCCTCCGCGACGAGCTCCGCGCCCTCCGCAAGGAGCACAGCCTTTGACCCCGTGCGGCGGGGACGCGCTTGCGCGAAGGGCGCGGGTGTGGCATAATAAAGACACGTGACAGAATCGGAAAGGAGCCCTCCAAATGGCAGAGAGCATGGCTGATTTGCAGAAGAAGATGAAGGCGCAGAACTTCCAGACGAAGGCGACGCAGGCGGCCGAGCGTGGGGCGTTGGACGTGGCGTTGTCGCTCTATCGCCAGGCGTTGGCGCTGAGCCCGCACGACGAGAGCATCCGGCGGCAGTTCCACGAGACGCGCGTGCGCCAGTTCCTCCAGAAGAAGAAGGGCGGGCTGGGCGCGGCCTTCGCCGAGATGGGCGCGCAGATGAAGCTCACCAAGGCCCAGGGCCTGATCAAGAAGGGCCAGCCGGAGGAGGCGTTGGAGCTGGCGGAGGAGGCGATGGACGCGAACCCGCTGTCGCCCAAGCTCAACGAGCTGTACTTCGACATCGCCCAGCGCACCAACCACCCCGAGGCGATGCTCTCGGCGATGGAGGCGCTCTCCGCCGCCGCGCCGAACGACATCGACCTGATGCTGCGCCTGGGCAAGACCTATATGCAGGCCGGCGTCTACGGCCGCGCCCGCGACTGTTTCCAGAAGGCCGCGCAGGCCAAGCCCTCGGATTTGGCCATCCAGAAGCTGCTGAAGGACGCGATGGCCCGCGACACCATGACGGCGGGCGGCTGGGAGGCCAACGCCGGCAAGCGCGGCGGCTTCCAGGCCCTCATCCGCGACAAGGAGCTCGCGGCCAAGCTCGACCGCGAGGCCAAGGCCCAGGTCACCGGCGACGACGCCGAGGCCGTCATCGCGGAGGCCAAGGCCAAGATCGCCAAGGAGCCCAAGAACGTCAACTACTACCGCGGCCTGGCGCGTATCTACATCCAGAACAAGCGCTTCGACGAGGCCCTCGCGACCTTCGACGCCGCCCGGAAGGTGAACCCCTCCGACCCCGAGCTCGACCGCAACTGGGCCGACACCAAGATCAAGGCCTACGAGGCCGAGATCGAGGCCCTCCGCGCCGAGGGCAAGGAAGAGGAGGCCTACGACAAGGAGGTGGAGAAGGCCCAGTTCGCCTTCGACGACCTCCTCCGCCGCGTGGAGAGCTACCCCAACGACCTGGGCCTGCGCTACGAGCTGGGCGTGGTCTACTATGACAACGAGGCCTACGACGACGCCATCCAGCAGTTCCAGCTGGCCCAGAAGAGCCCCAAGCACCGCCTGGAAGCGCTCTACTACCTGGCGTGCTGCTTCAAGGCCAAGGGCCAGCCCGACATGGCCGTGATGCAGCTCGAGGCCGCCAACAGCCAGCTGCCCACCATGGACGATCTGAAGAAGCGCGTGGTCTATACCCTCGGCGTCATCGCCGAGGAGGCCGGCGACAACGCCAAGGCCTTCGACTACTTCAAGGACGTGTACGCGGCCGACATCGGCTTCCTGGACATCGGCGAGCGCATGCAGCGTCTGCACGCCGCCGGAAAGTGAGCCTACCGACAGGTGCGAAGAGGCCCGCCGGAATCCCGGCGGGCCTTTTTGGTGCCCCCGCGCCTCAGGGGGCGAGGCGGGCGCGGGCCTCCCCGGGCGGGAGGGCGACGGCGAAGCGCTTGAGGCGGGCGGTCTGCCCCGCAAGCAGGCGGACGTCGCCGCGCGGGACGCCGAGGGCCTCGGCGAGGAACCTGCGGGCGGCCTCGTTGGCCTTGCCGTCGACGGGCGGGGCGGTGAGGGCGACGCGCAGCCAGCCCTCCTCCGCGCCGAGGATGGCGTCGCGCGAGGCGCGGGGCGTGACCTTGACGGTCAGGGCGCAACCCCCTTTGTAGGCCTCACACCACATGGGCGAGCGCCCCGACAAGGAAGAGGAAGAGCCCGGCGAGAAGGCCGTGCGCCACGCCCAGCGCGACCATCGCCAACAGCGGCGACAGGTCGAGCGGGCCCAGGCGCAGGTGCGGGACGCGGCCGCACAGCAGACGCAGGACGTCGGTCAGGAAGTAGGCCATCGGCGCCGCGCCCATGAGGGAGGCGACCGCGAGGATGAGCCAGAAGAGGAGGATGTAGTCGCGGAGCTGCCCGAGGACGTTCAGCACCGTCATCCCGGCGAGCAGGAAGGCCTGCAGGAAGGCCGGGAAGGCCTCCGCCCGCAAGAAGGCGGGCATGGCCTCGCCGCCGGGCAGCTTCGCGCCCATCTGCGCCACCATCTCGAAGAGCGGGTAGCGCACGCCGTCGGCGCAGACGAAGGCCACGGCCACGTAAAGCAGCGCCAGCGCGAAGAGGACCAAGGCCTGCAGGGGCAGACCCAGCCCCGTGAAGGGCCGACCCGCCAGCCGCAGCAGCTCGCCGGCGTAGCCCGTGAGCGGACGGCCCAGGAGCCACAGGCGCAGCAGGAAGGCGCCCGCGAGCAACGCCACGTAGAAGCCCACGAAGTCAAGCGCGGCCAGCCCCAGCCAGCCCAGGAAGCCCCGCGCCGGGAAGGTGAAGACCGCCGTCCCCGCCACGGTGAGCGTCGGCCCGCCCAGGCGCGTCAGCGCGGCCGCGCACGCCGCCAGGTCCAGCGCCAGCAGGAAGAGGCAGAGCGGCTTGTCCGGCAGGCGCACGCCGGCGCGCACGAAGTTGAGCAGGCGCGCCAACAGCGCCCCCGTCGTGGCGGCGTAGGGGTTCAGGAGCACGAAGCGCTCCGGCAGCGTCAGGCGCACCAGCAGGATCAGCGCGAGGAGGTGCAGCAGGGCGAGCAGGAACGCGGCCATCAGTCGGCGCCCCCGTTCTCGAAGATGACCCCCAGGCCGAAGAGCGTCAGCGTCGGGTCGATGGCATACTCCAGGCCCGCGCCGTCGAGCACCCAGCCGGCGTAGCCGCCCGTGGCGACCACCCGCGCCTGGCCGCCGAAGGGCCGCTGCAGGTGCTCCACCAGCTCGCGCACGATGCCGCGATAGCCCACGCGCGCGCCGAGGGCGATGGCCTCCTCGGTGCTCTTGCCGATCTCGGGCGTCTCGCCGCCCAGGGCCACCTCCGGCAGCAACGCGGTCTTCTCGTGCAGGTAGGAGGTCATCAGCGGCAGGCCCGGGGTGATCACGCCGCCCACGTAGGCCGGGCGCGCGTCCAGCACCTCAAAGTTCAGCGCCGTGCCGAAATCCACCACGATGAGCGGCGCGCCGTAGCGCGCCAGCCCGCCCGCGGCGTCGGCCAGGCGGTCGGCGCCCACGCGCTCGGGGTGCGGGTAGTCCAGCGCGAAGCCCAGCGGGCTCTCGTGCGTCACGAAGCGCGGCCTGCAGCCCAGCGCCTCCTCGATCAGCGCGCGCCACTTGGCGTTCGCCTTGGGCACCACCGAGGCGATGGAGACCCCCTCCACGCCCCCCAGCGACACCAGGCGCGCCAGGTCGGCGCACGCCTCGGGGTTCGCCAGCACGCCGCCGGCCACCCGCGAGACGCGCGACACCCGCCCGTCCTCGTAGAGGCCGAGCGTGGTCGACGTGTTCCCCACGTCCACGCACAGCAGGCGCATCAGATGGCGCTCCACTCGAGGGCCAGGTCGACGCTCGGGGCGGAGTGGGTCAGCGCGCCCACGCTCAGCGCGTCCACGCCGGTGGCGGCGATGGCGTTGGCCGTCTGCAGGTTGATCCCGCCCGAGGCCTCGAGCTTGGTCTTCTTGCCGGAGGCGCGGACGATTTGGACGCACTCGCGCATGAGGTCGGCGTCCATGTTGTCGAGCATGATCCACTCGGGCTCGGCGCGCAGGGCCGATTCCAGCTCGGCCTTGCTCTCGACCTCGATTTCCACGGCCAAGAGGGGATAAGCCTTGCGCGCGGCCTCGACGGCCAGGTCCAGGCGGTTCGGGTCGCCGCCGGCCCACAGGCGCCGGTGGTTGTCCTTCATCAGGATGCGGTCATAGAGGCCGAAGCGGTGGTTCGCGCCGCCGCCGCAACGCACCGCGAACTTCTCGAAGATGCGCAGGCAGGGCGTGGTCTTGCGGGTGTCCAGCACCAGGCAGTCATAGGGCTTCACCGCCTCGACGAAGCGGTGCGTCAGCGTGGCGGTGCCGCACATCCGCTGGATGAAGTTCAGCGCCGTGCGCTCGGCGGTGAGGATGGCCCGCGCGCGCCCCGTGAAACGCGCCAGCACGCTGCCCTTGGGCGCGAGCGAGCCGTTCGGGATGAGCACCTCGCTGGTCAGCGTGGGGTCAAGCAGGCTGAGCACGAAGAGCGCCACGTTCAGGCCGGCCACGCAACACTCCTCGCGGGCCTGGATCTCGCCGGTGGCCATCACGTCCGGGCCCACCAACGCCAGGGTCGTGGCGTCGCCGGAGCCGATGTCTTCCTTGAGCGCGGCCTTGATGGCGAGCACCGCGCGCGAGTCTTTGGTGATGTCGGGGAGGGATTCGGGGTTCGGATGCATGGGGGATCCTCCGCTGTCGGTTACAGTTCAGGCGTCAAATCAGGGTTCTCCGGCAGGCCGCCGATGAGGGCGCAAAGCAGCCGGATGATGCGCTCCACGTCGTCCAGGTCGACGACCTCGACGGGGCTGTGCATGTAGCGCAGAGGGATGGAGACAAGGGCGACGGCCGCGCCCCCGCGCTGCAGGCGCATGGAATAGGCGTTGTTGCCCGCGGCCCGCGCCCGCACCTGCGCCTGCAACGGGATGCCCTCCTGCCGCGCCGCCGCCTCCAGCAGCGCGCGCAGCTTGGGGTTGTAGAGCGGGCCCACGCCCAGGATGGGGCCGCCGCCCAGGCGCACGTCGCCCATCTTCCGGCGGTCGGCCGGCGTCGCGTCGGTCGCGAAGCCCACGTCCAGGCAGATGCCGATGTCCGGCGCCACCGCGTAAGCCGCCGTCTGCCCGCCGATCAGCCCCAGCTCCTCCTGCACGCTCCCCACCAGGTGCAACGCCACGTTCAGCGGCGCCAACGGCTCCTCCGCCAAACGCCGCACCACCTCCGTCGCGATGAAGGCGCCGATCCGGTTGTCGAAGCCCCGGCACGAGACACGGCTGCCCGCGAGCGGACGCCACCCCGCGTCCACCACCGCCGGCGCGCCCAACGCCACCAGGCTCTCGGCCTCGGCCTTCGAGCGCGCGCCGATGTCCACCGGCGCGTCGGCCAGCTCCTTGGGCGCCACATTGTCGCGCTCCTTCGGCCCCATCAGGTGAGGCGGGCGCACGCCGAAGACGCCGTTCACCGGCCCCTCGCGCCCCTGGATGACCACCCGCTCCCCCGCCACCGTCGGGATCGTCACCCCGCCGTTCGGAATCAGATAAAGGAAACCCTGCTCGTCGATGTACGACACCAGGAAGCCGATTTCGTCGCAATGCGCCTCGAGCATCACCTTGACGGGCGCGCCCTCGTTCACCACCGCGTGCAGATTCCCATGCACGTCAAAGGCGCACGCCACCCCGGCGCCGGCCAACCGCCGCGCCATCACCCGCTGGCCGTCCTGCTCGAACCCACTCGGGGCACGGCACGCCACCAGCTCCTTCAGAAACGCCATCGCCTGCTTGTCCATCGCACGCTCCTCAATGTTTCACCATACTATAGCACATCCCGCCTTCCACCGCGCGAAACCCTAAGGGGTCCGAGGCGAAACCCTAAGGGGTCCGAGGCGAAACCCTAAGGGTTCCGACCCCAAACCCTAAGGGTTTCGACCCAAACCTTAAGGGTTTCGAGGGGTGCTCCGCACCCCTGGAGAACAGAGAACAGAGAACAGAACGCGCGCAAGCGCGCGACGGACAAGCCGCTGTCTCGTCCTATTGGTCCTACCGCGCCGTCCGTGTCGCCTCTTGGCACGTCCTGCGGACGTGCCGGGGGTGCAGGGCGAACTTCGCCCTGCCGGGGCGTGGGGCGGCGCCCCACACCCTCCAATCTTCCCCTTCTCCTGCCCCAATCCTCCCCTTCCAATTTCCCATCAGCCCAATTGGAGGAGGGCGGCGAAGGAGCCGTCGTGGGTGGGAGTGGGGAGGGTCAGGCGGCTGTCGAGGAGGGTGAAGTCGGGGTGGCGATCGAGGAAGGCGCGGACTTGGTCGCCGTCCTCCTCCGGCTCGATGGAGCAGGTGGAATAGACCAGCCGGCCGCCGGGCGCGAGGAGACGGGCGCAGGCCTCCAGGATTTCCGCCTGCAGGGCCACGGCGCGACGCAACCGCGCGGGCGTCCACGCCCACCGCGCGTCTGGTCGCCGCCCCAACACGCCGGTGTTGGAGCAGGGGACATCGAGGAGAATCCGGTCGAAGGTCCCCTCCAGCTCCTGCGCCGGCCGCTCGGAGAGCGTCACGCGGTCGAGGAAGCCGCACCGACGGAGCGTGTCGCGCAGGGTCTCGGCGCGGTCGGGGTTCGGCTCGTTCGCCACCAACAGCGTCCCCTCCGGCCACGGCGCCAGACGGGCCGCGATCTGGGCGGTCTTGCCGCCGGGCGCGGCGCAGGCGTCGAGCACGCGTTGGCCGGGACGCGGGTCAAGCAGGTCGAGCGCCTGGCGCGTGGCGGGGTCCTGCGCCACGAACCGTCCCTCGGCGAAGCCCGGGAGCGTCTCCACGCGCACGCCGTTGGGCGCCAGGCAGAAGCCCGGGTCGTCCGGGTGCGGCGCGCATCCCTCCGGCGGACCGAAGGGCGGGAGCGGACGGAGCGCGGTACGCGGGGGCGTAGAGAGGGCCTCGGCCACGGCACGGGCGCGTTCCTCGCCGAGGTCGCGGAGCCAACGCGCCCACAGGGCCTTGGGCAGGTTCAGGCGGACGTGCTCGGGCTGCCGCGCCAACTCCGCGAGCAGGGCGTCGCGCTCGCGTTGGATGCGGCGCAGGACGGCGTTGACGAACCCCGCCGCGCCCCTGCCGATGGGCTTGGCCGCCTCGACGGTCTCAGCGATGGCCGCGTGGTCCGGCACCCCCGGCAGACAGAGCAGCTGCGCGGCGCCGACAAGGAGCGCGGCGCGGAGGTCGCCCTGCGGCAGCCGCTTGACGCACCGCCCCACGACCCACTCCAGGCTCGACAGGTGCCGCA
>DVOR01000097.1 GCA_018713405.1 Candidatus Spyradenecus faecavium
TCGTCCTCGACTTCGGCTCGCAGTACAGCCAGCTCATCGCCCGGCGCATCCGCGAATGCCAGGTCTACAGCCAGGTCCTCCCCTTCTCCACCCCCCTCGACCGCATCCGCGCGCTCGCCCCCAAAGGCATCATCCTCTCCGGCGGCCCTTGCAGCGTCTACGAGCCCGGCGCCCCCCAGGTCGACCCCGCCCTCTTCGACCTCGGCCTCCCCGTCCTCGGCATCTGCTACGGCATGCAGCTCATGGTGCAGACCCTCGGCGGCAAGGTCGGCCCCGGCGTCGCCCGCGAGTACGGCCGCGCCGAGCTCCGCGTCACCGACCCCTCCTGCCCCCTCTTCCGCAACGTCCCCAGCCCCTCCGTCATGTGGATGAGCCACGGCGACAAAGTCCTCGCCACCCCCGAAGGCACCCGCACCGTCGCCGTCACCGACAACACCGAGTTCGCCGCCGTCCAGATTGGCGACCGCCCCCTCTTCGGCATCCAATTCCACCCCGAGGTCGTCCACTCCCCCCACGGCGCCACCCTCATCGCCAACTTCTGCCGCGGCGTCTGCGCCTGCCGCGGAGACTGGTCCATGGCCTCCTTCATCGAGACCCAGACCGCCGCCATCCGCGAGACCGTCGGCGACGCCAACGTCATCCTCGGCCTCTCCGGCGGCGTCGACAGCTCCGTCGCCGCAGCCCTCATCCACCGCGCCATCGGCAAGCAGCTCACCTGCATCTTCGTCGACAACGGCCTCCTCCGCAAAGACGAGGCCAAGCGCGTCCAGCGCCTCTTCGCCGACAACTTCGACATGAAGCTCCGCTTCGTCGACGCCTCCCAGACCTTCATGGACAAGCTTGCCGGCGTCGACGAGCCCGAGGCCAAGCGCAAAATCATCGGCCACACCTTCATCGACGTCTTCGCCGACACCGCCCGCGCCATCCCCAACGTCACCTTCCTCGCCCAAGGCACCACCTATCCCGACGTCATCGAGTCCGTCCCCATCAACGGCAACCCCGCCGCCATGATCAAGAGCCACCACAACGTCGGTGGACTCCCCCCGGACCTCCAATTCAAGCTCCTCGAGCCCCTCTCCCGCCTCTTCAAGGACGAAGTCCGCCAGGTCGGCCGCCTCCTCGGCCTCCCCGAAGACGTCGTCATGCGCCAGCCCTTCCCCGGCCCCGGCCTCGGCGTCCGCTGCCTCGGCGCCGTCGACAAAGAGAAGCTCGACATCCTCCGCGAGGCCGACGACATCTTCGTCGACGAAATCAAGGCCGCCGGCCTCTACTACAAACTCTGGCAAGCCTTCTGCGTCTTCCTCCCCGTCCGCAGCGTCGGCGTCATGGGCGACCAACGCACCTACGACTACGTCATCGCCCTCCGCGTCGTCGCCTCCTCCGACGGCATGACCGCCGACTGGGTCAACCTCCCCGAAGACCTCCTCCGCCGCGTCTCCGCCCGCATCGTCAACGAAGTCCGCGGCGTCAACCGTGTCGTCCTCGACGTCACCTCCAAGCCCCCGGGCACCATCGAATGGGAATGAGAGACGCGAGGCCCCGGTTCCCCCGGGGCCTTCGCGTCTCGGAAGCTTGGAAGTTTGGAAGCTTGGAAGCTTGGCTCTCTTGGTGGGGCTCCGCCCCACACCCCGCCCCTCCCAGTGCCCCACACCCCGCGCGCCTCTCCGTCGCCCCGCAGGGGCGCTCCTGCACCTCCTGCATCTCCTGAACCTCCTGGTCGCCCCGGGGTGTGGGGGCTTGGCCCCCACGGCCGCCAACCAAACCTCCAAGCCTCCAAACTTCCAAACTTCCGGAATGGGCCACCCAGGGGCCCATTCCAAAAGGGGCCCATTCCAAATAAGTCACTATGCATTTCCGAAACCCTTAAGGGTTTGCCCCGAAACCCTTAGGGTTCCACCTCAAAACCCTTAGGGTTTCGCCCCCGACCCCTCAGGGTTTCGCGGGGCGCTGATGCGCCAGGGGGACGGGTGGGCCTCATCGCCGCCAAGGGCGGCGGGACGGGCCTCAACCTCCGGGGCTCCTCCAAACTTCCAAGCCTCCAAGCTTCCAAACTTCCAACGAAAAAGGGGGGCGGCCTCCGCCGCCCCCCTTTTTCGCTTGCGTCCTCCCAACCAATGTGCTACTTTATCAATGTATGCTTGAGTCAGGAAAGAGGATGAGTATGCAGACTGCACGCCTGCCGCGCGCGGCAAAATGCATTGCCGTATGCGCCCTTATTGCCCTTGGCGCCCTGTTTTCGCAAGGCTGCGGCGACGACGCGGAGCCCGCCGCGGCCCCCGCGCGCGACGCCGCGCCCAACCCCTACGCCGCCCTCGACGCCAAGTTCCCCGAAGGCCGCCCCGCGGTCCTCGGCCCCGAGGACCGCGCCCAAGACCCCGCCTACCTTGACGCCCTCTCCGCCCTCCAGGCCAAGCGCACCGAGCTCTCCCAGACCCTCGCCGCCGCCCAGGCCAAGGTCGACGCCTTCCGCAAGCAGTACGCCACCGACGCCGCCAAGCGCATCGGCCGCCAGCCCACCGAGGAAGACCTCGACGCCTCCCTCCACGACCACGCGCACTATCAATCCCTCCTCAAGGCCGTGACCGACGCCCAGGCCGCCCTCGCCGCCAACCGCGCCGAGGCCATCGCCTGCATCAACGCCAAGCGCCTCGGCAAGGCCTCCGAATACGACACGCTCCGCCGCCAGGCCGACCGCGCCGCCCTCGCCGCCGGCCTCCCCGCCCGCG
>DVOR01000098.1 GCA_018713405.1 Candidatus Spyradenecus faecavium
CTTCTCCTGCTCCCGCTCGCCCTTGGCGAAGCTGCACACCCGGTTCGGCGGCAGGACGCAGAGTGGCACGCCCGCCTCCGCCGCGCACCGTTCCAGCACCCGGTGGTAGACGCCCGTGGACTCGCAGGCCAGCCGGAGCGGATGCCCCGCAGCCTCAGCTTGCTTCTTTGCCTTCGCCAGGCATTTCTTCAACTCCTTTTCCTTGTTGGGGACGTTTGTCGCGGTCCAGATCGGCTTCTGCCAACGGGAGACCCCGGCGGCGACATCCAGCTTCTCACTGGCCACATCAAACGCGACCCAGTAGACATTTCGCTCGTTTTCGTTGGTTTTATCAATTGGATGACCAAGGCATCGCCAATGCTTTGTCGAACCGTATTGGGGAAAGCACCGCGAGGGAAGCGAGTGCAGGCCTGTGGGCGATTGGGAATTATAACGGGCAGCGGCTCTTCTATGCTCGGCGTGTCACAACCGCCATTTGTTCCGCCACTCATGTTGACCCAACGAATGCGCTCATTCTTACTGTGAGGCCGCCCGATATCACAGAGGTTCGTTGGGGAAACAAAATCCTACCCCTGTGCGAAGTCTTTACGCTCACACCCGACATGCTCAATATCCAATGGAGTCTCTTGGATCGCGCTGCGCCCCCGCCCAAGGATGTCGCGCCTAAGCCTCAGACGAAGCAAGCGAAACTAGCGTTTCGTGTGACACGATGGCATGAGTTTTTCTGTGATCGCATAGACGAGATACAGCGCTCCAAGGCCGAAGACAATGTGTCGTTCGACAAACCTCAGCCACGCGATTTCCGTGCTTGGCTAAAGACGAAGTACCCACACGAGCAATGTGTGAGTGATCGTACCTTATTCGATGATCTTGGAAAATTACGAAATCCTAACGACAAACTGTTTTATTCACAGGAGATTGCGACGCTCTTGGCAAATTGGAATGACGAATTCCTTTACAGGTACAATCGCCAACATATCCACGACGCGCTTACCAAACGACAAGCAACCCTCCAGCGTGATCGCCGTTGTTCTTACGATGACAACATACACTGCGGCTAGATTAGAGTGCTTACGCAAAAGTTGCGTCTTTGACGACTCGCCAATACGCAAAAAGCCGCCCCGGTGAAGGAGCGGCTTTTCGGTTTTAGAGGAGTTCCCACAGGCCGTTTGGAAGACGGCGAACGGGGGGCACAGGCTGGTGTGATGCGGTGTAGAGCATGCCGTAGAGGGTGAGGCGGGGTGTCTTGCCTGTGCGCGGACTCCAGAGACCTTGCGCGAGGATGGCGCGGATAAGGTCGCCGGCGGTGCGTGGGATCTCGCTTTGGCGGAGCAAGTCGAGGGCGATGGCGAGGAGTCCCGTATAGACGCGTTGAGGGGCAAGGCTGACGCAGGTGGCTTTGACCCAACGTTCGCTGTTGCTACCGCCGAAGCGGATGAGGCAGTTGCCTCGGGCGTTGCGTTGGCAAAGGGTGCCGTGGCAGACGGTGGCGCCGATACGCACAAGGACGGGGGCGTTGAGGGGGAGGTCGTTCATGGGGGACTCACAGGAGGCCGACGGCTTGTTCTTGCTCGGGCCAAGGGAGGGTGGCGATGTCTTCCAACTTGCGCAAACTCACTTTGAGGGAGACGTTTTGGTTGAGCAGGGCAAGCAGGATGCGGGGCGAGATGAAGGCGAGTTTGAAGCGTCGCTGGATGTAGCGTTTGTCATAGTTGAGGCGTTGGGAGAGCTCGTAAACGGAACGGATGGTGCCGTCGATGAGCCACCGCTTCCACTTGCGGGCCGTTTGGATGGCCACAAGGATGGGGATGGTTTCGGGGGCAATGACGATTTCCTCGCTCTTGAAGGTGAGGGTGGTCTGCGAGGAGGCTTGGACGAGATGGAGGGGAAGCGTCTTTACCACCTCTTCGGCACCCTCTTCGCCCGTGAGTGCCTCCCCGTCGAGAACGAGGGTGACGCTCTCCGTGGAGACTTCAATGCGACGCACGAGCAGTTCCATCAAGCGGTGCCGTTCGCCGAGCGGGAGTTCCTTCATCAAAACAGGGTTCACGACAGCGCGTTGGACGGCCTTGAGGTTGGGGTTCTTGCTTTCGCGCGCCACCTCGGCCACGAGTTCGGGCTGCTTCAACTCGGCCTGCAGGAGGGCACAAATCTTCCGCTCCAAGAGGTCGGCGGGCAGACGGCTTACCTTGCAACGGTCGCTCTCGAGGTCGCCCGCGCACGTGCTGTGGCAGACGTAGTAACGGTAGGTGCGCTTGCCGCGTTGATGGAGGCTGTGGTGCATGGGGCGTCGGCAGGAGGCGCAGAAGAGTTTGCCTCGCAGCAGGGGGACAACGTTCGGCTTGCGTGAGGACGGCACGGGGACGCGCACCCCACGCGTGTCGTTCGCCTGTTGCCACAACGTCTCGGAAATCAAAGCTTCGTGTTCGCCTTGGAAGGTCTCGCCCTTGTGGGTCACCTTGCCGATGTAGAGCGGATTATGGAGAATGTGTTGAATGGTCTTGGCCGCCCACGGCTTTCCGTTTCGGTAGGGAATGCCCTCGGCGTTGAGGTTGCGGGCAATCATCAGCGGCGAGGCCAAGCGGACGTAGTCCTTGAAGATGCGGCACACGATCGGCGCCTCCTCGGGGGCGACCATCAGGCGGCGTTCTTTCGGTGTGTAGCCATAAGGTCTCGGGCCACCCGTCCACATACCACGTTGGCGCATCGCCGCCACCTTGTCGCGGATACGGTCGGAACTCATCTCGCGCTCGAACTGCGCGAAGGTCATCAGTAGGTTGAGTTGCATACGCCCCATCGACGTGGAGGTGTCGATGTTTTGCGTCACCAACACGAAGGAGACGCCCTTCTCCTCAAGGTGCGCCGACAGGTTGGCAAAGTCCACGATGGAGCGCGACAGGCGGTCAACCTTGTAGACCACAATCACGTCCACCTTCCCTGCGTCCACGTCCTCCAAGAGCCGCTTCATCGCCGGGCGGTTCATGTTGCCGCCCGAGTAGCCGCCATCATCGTAACGTTCCGGCAAGGCAAGCCACCCCGGCTGATTGGCAACGTAGGCTTCGCAGTATTTCCGCTGCGCCTCAAGCGTATTGAACTCGGCGTCCAAGCCTTCTTCCACCGACTTGCGGGTATAGATGGCACATCGTTTCATTTCATTCATCGCGCTTGCCCCGTTGCTGAAGATACATTGAAAAAGCGAAGGCCGTTGGTCGCACTGCCCGTAATCTCACGAGCCACCGCCGATAGACTCCGGTAGACCTTCGTGCCATAACGAAAACCTCCATCCTCCATCCGTTCCACCTCGTAAAGGCGGCCACGGTACGTTCTGCGCAGAACCGGCGCCCGCCGCAGAGGGGTGACGTTGCGGTGGGAGCAGACCGCTTCCAGTCGCGCCTCCTCCGCCGACGTGAGTTCGCCGAACTGTATCTCCTGCAATCGCACCTTCACGAGCTCGCCCAAGAGCACCACGTTGAGGTGTTCCCCTGAGCAACCATACAATCGCTTGAAGAAGGCCAGCTTCTCTCGCTTTGAGCCCGCCTCGAAACGCGCCCATTTCGTCCGATAGTCCATTGTCATAAGGCATCCTTTCTGGACATACATATAACTCTAAGCGGAAGCATTATCCAGTTGTTTCTTTGGTCTCTTTAGCCCTTCCACAACCCAGTCGGAGAGAATCCGAACAACCTCTCGATGTCGCTCAATCGCCGTCATAGGTAACCTTTCGTTTGCAATCAATCACACACCTTCTATTAAAGAGCGAAGTCGGCGATTTGTTACAAAGAAAGTGAAAACAGTTAACTTTTCGAGTTCTTCCCCTACGCACCCCCTCAAACCGAAAGGACACCCCTTTCGGCTCAATTTCCGAAGATATGCCACATTTCACTAACAATGCAATGCCATACGCCGAAAGTGCCCACTAGGGGACTGAGCCCCCATTTCTGAGACAATACCCCTTCGCGCTCTCCCATTTTGGGCATTTTTTGGTGCTGACAGAGTCCCTTCACGGCGCCCATTTTCGCGCCGCCCATCCTCACAAACCTTTTGTAAATCAATGCATATAAAGCAAAAGGCCGAAGCGAAACGCCTCGGCCTGATGATGGGGACATCCCTGAAGGATGGTGGAGCGAAGGGGATTCGAACCCCTGACCCCCACGTTGCGAACGTGATGCTCTACCAACTGAGCTACCGCCCCAAACGAAAGTGGCCATAAGATACCACACCCCCGACCAAAACGCAAGCACTTTTTGCGCACTCCCCCAAAGAGCCGACCAAGCCGCCTGCGCCCCCAATCCTGCATAAGTCCACATCTTTTTCCGAAACCCTTAAGGGTCTGCCTCGAAACCCTTAGGGTTTTGGGTCGAAACCCTTAGGGTTTCGCGCGGGGCCTTTTGGGGGAAGCCGGGCGGGAAGCGCACGTGGCGCGCCGCGACGGCCAAGCCTCCAAGCCTCCAAACTTCCAAGCCTCCGGCCGTCCCTTAGGGTTTCGCGCGGGGGTGGGCGGGGTTTTGGTACAATGAGGGCATGCGATCGGATTTGTTTGAGGTGTTCGGGCTGCAGTTGCATACCTATGGGCTGATGTTGGCCATCGGGTTCGTGCTGTGCTATGTCTTGGCGCGGCGGCTGGCGCGGCTGACGAGGCGTGACCCGGGCGAGGTGGACACGTTGATCATGGTGGCGGCGGTCTGCGGCCTGATCGGGGCGCGGCTGACCTACGTGCTCCAGTTCTGGAATGAGCCGCAGGGCGGCACGGGGCTGACCTTCGCGGAGGCGCCGATGCAGGTCTTCCAGCTGTGGAAGGGGGGGCTGGTCTACTACGGCGGCTTCATCGCGGCGGCGCTGGGACTCTTCGTCTACGGCCTGATGCGGCGGGGGCGTGAGCCGGTGCGGGCGTTGCTGGATTATTGCGTGGTTTTCGTGCCGCTGGGGCAGGCCTTCGGGCGGGTGGGCTGTTTCTTCCACGGGTGCTGTTACGGCGGGCGGACGGACTGCGCGCTGGGGGTCTGCTTCCCCTCGGGCTCGCCGGCGTGGAGCGCGCAGGTGGCGGCGGGCGATCTCTCGCCCTACGCGTCGCACGCGCTGCCGGTGTGGCCGACGCAACTCTTCGAGGCGGCGGGGTGCGCGTTGCTCTTCGCGGCGCTGTGGTGGGTCTACAAGCGGCGGCGGGACGCGCTGGGGCTGTGCTGCGGACTGTACGCGATGGCCTATGGCGCGCTCCGCTTCGTGGGGGAGTGCCTGCGCGACGACCCGCGCGGGGATTTGCTTTTCGGGCTGACCTTCAGCCAGAACGTCTCCTTGGCCCTGATGGTCCTGGGCCTTGGGTTTCTTTGGTTCGCGTTTCGGGAGAGCAAGGATGGAACAGAGCACCGTTGACGGAATGTTGGCCTGGCAGAGCGGCGTGCGCCTGGCGGCCGTGGCCGAGAAACTGCGCGCGCGCGGCTTCGAGGCCGAGGTGTGCGACACGCGCGAGGCCGCGCGCGAGCGCGTCGTCGCCCTGGCGCGGGAGGCCAAGAGCGTGGGCTTCGGCGGGTCGCTCTCGGTGGCGTGCCTGAACCTGACGCGCGAGTTGCGCGAGGCCGGCAAGGAGATTCTCAACCACGGCTTCCCGAACCTGACGTTTGAGGAGAAGATGGAAATCATGCGCCGCCAGCTGACGTGCGACCTTTTCCTGTCCTCCATCAACGCGCTGACGGACGAGGGCGTGATCGTGAACGTGGACGGCAACGGCAACCGCGTGGCCTCGACGATCTTCGGGCCGCGCCGCGTGGTCTTCGTGGTCGGCCGCAACAAGGTCGTCACGGGCGGCGTCCATGCCGCGCTCGAGCGCGTCCGCGCCGTGGCCGGCCCCGTGAACGCGCACCGCCTGGGCAAGAAGACGCCCTGCGCCGCCACGGGGGCCTGCGCCGACTGCGCGGGGAGCTGCCCCGAGAGCATCTGCCGCGTGGTGACGATCATCCGCCAGCGGCCCTCCTGCACGCCCACCACGGTGCTCCTGGTGAACGAGGACCTCGGGCTGTGAGCAGCGTCGGAATCGTCTCGCTCGGGTGCTCCAAGAACCTCGCCGACAGCGAGGTGATGGCCGGGCTGTTGCTCAAGGCCGGGCACACGCTGGCGCCGACGCCCGACCGCGCCGACGTCATCCTGGTGAACACCTGCGCCTTCATCGAGCCGGCGCGCGCCGAGGCCGCCGAGAACATCCTGGCCGCCTGCGCCCACAAGGCCGCCGGCCACTGCCGCGCCGTGGTCGTGGCGGGGTGCATGCCCCAGCGCTACCGCGAGCAAATGCTCGAGGCCTTCCCCGAGGTCGACGCCCTGCTGGGCGTGGACGAGCTGGATCGTCTGCCCGAGGTGCTCAAGGCCCTCTCCAAGCGTCGCCGCGGGGCCCTGCCCGTGACCGTCGCGCCGGGCCTGCCCACGCGCACCTTCGACAAGCCCATCCCCGCGCTCCGCCTCACCGGCCCCGTCTTCGCCTACATGAAGATCGCCGAGGGGTGCAACCACGCCTGCGCCTTCTGCGCCATCCCGCTCTTCCGCGGGCGCCTCCGCAGCCGCCCCGTCGACGCCCTGCTCGGCGAGGCCCGCGCCCTGATCGAGACGGGCTGCCGCGAGATCAACCTCGTGGCCCAGGACGTCACGGCCTACGGCAAGGACCGCCGCGACGGCTCGTCCCTGGCCGGGCTGCTGCGCGAACTCGACGCGCTGGAGGGCGACTTCTGGCTCCGCTGGCTCTACGGCTTCCACAACCACGTCACCGACGAGTTGCTCGAGGTCATGGCCGGCGCCCGCCACGTGGTGCCCTATTTCGACCTGCCCATCCAACATTGCGCGACCGACATCCTGCGCGCCATGCGCCGCGCCGACACCATCAAGGCCATCGAGAGCTTTCCCGCGCGCCTCCGCGCCGCCGTCCCCGGCGCCACGCTCCGCACCACCTGCATGGTCGGCTTCCCCGGCGAGACGGAGGACCACTTCAAGGCGCTGCTCGACTATGTGCAGGCCGTCCGCTTCGACCGCCTGGGCGCCTTCGTCTTCTCCCCCGAGGAGGGGACGGCCGCCGCCGACCTGCCCGGCCTGCCCCCGCCCGAGGTCGCCCAGCGCCGCCACCGCGAGCTGATGGAGACCCAGGCCCGCATCGCCCGCGAGCTCGACCGCGCACGCGTCGGTTCCCGCGGCCGCGCCCTCGTCGTGGACTACCGCGGGGAGGACGGCGCCGTGGCCCGCCTGCCCCACCAGGCGCCCGAGGTCGACGGCCTCACCCGCATCGCCCACGTGCCCGATGCCGTCAAGCCGGGCGACTTCGTGGAGGTGCGCGTCACGGGGCGCCGCGGCTACGACCTCACCGCCGCGCTCGCATGAGCCCCGACCTCCGGCCCGAGCGCGACTTCTGGTCCGCCCATCCCGGCGTCACCCTCGCCGGGGTGGACGAGGCCGGGCGCGGGTGCCTCGCCGGCCCCGTCGTCGCCGCCGCCGTGCAGATCGCGGAGGCCGACCTCGCCCCCCTGCTCGAGGGCCCCCTGGCCCGGGCCAACGACTCCAAACAGCTCACCCCCGCCCGGCGCGACGCGCTCTTCGAGACGCTGACCCACGAGCCGCGCGTGCGCTGGGCCGTGGGTCAGGCCTCGGTGGGGGAGATCGATTCCCTCAACATCCTCCGCGCCACCCACCTGGCCATGCGCCGCGCCCTCGAGGGACTCCCCGGGCTGCCCGGCCACGCCCTGGTGGACGGCCTGCCCGTGAAGGGCCTGCCCATCCCCCACACCGCCCTGGTCAAGGGCGACGCCCGCAGCCTCCTCATCGCCTGCGCCTCCATCCTCGCCAAGGTCACGCGCGACCGCCTGTGCGCCGGGCTCGACGCGCGCTTCCCCGGTTACGGCTTCGCCGCGCACAAAGGCTACGGCACGGCCGCGCACCTGGCCGCGCTGCGGCGCCTCGGCCCCTGCCCCTGCCACCGCCGCTCCTTCGCCCCCGTGGCCGCGCTCCAGGACGACCTCCCCTTCCCCGACTGACCCCCGTTCGGGCGCAAAGTTGCGGAGCGGGCGCGTTTTTGGTACTGTTATTGGGAATGCCCGAGGTGGCGCGACGACGGAAGGGTCGGCGCGGCGCGGTGGGGCTGTCGCATTTCAGTGGAAAGGATACGGACATGGACAAGAACGCGTTCGAGGCGCAGATCCAAGGTTTGCTGGACTCCGAGACGCCTGACATCACGGCTGCCTTGGCGTTGATCGGGGAGCAGTTGGCCGATGACGCGAAGGGCGCGGTCAAAGTCTTCTCCTCGGCGACGAAGATCGCCGTGGAGCGCCGGGATCTGCGCGGGGCCATCGCGTGCATGGACCTCTTCGCCAAGCGCGGGGCCGAGCTGAAGGGCGTCGACCTGGCGCAGATGCGCGAGGTCATCCGCCGCAGCGCCGCCACCACCGAGGAGAAGCTGATGGTGGATTCCATCGGGCTGGCCTCCGCCTCCGCCTCGGCGATCGTCCGCCGCCTCTCCGTCCTGCTGGCGCTGAAGCCCGGGGTCTACGTGAGCAGCCAGTCGTGGGGCTTCGGGCAGATCCAGAACATCGACACCTTCTACGGCAAGGTGATCATCGACTTCGAGGGCAAGAAGGGCCACGCGATGAGCCTGGCCGTGGCCGGCCAGAACCTGGAGGTGGCCGACGACGCCCACCTGATGACGCGCCTGCTGAAGAACCGCCAGGAAATCGTCGACATGGCCGAGAAGCACCCCGCCGAGCTGGCGCGCCTGGCCCTCGAGAGCTACGGCCCGCTCACCATCCAGCGCCTGCAGGAGCGCCTCGTCTCCGCCGGCCTGGTCAAGCCCGACGGCTGGAAGGCCTTCTGGGAGTCCGCCCGCCGCGGCCTCAAGGCCGACAAGGCGCGCCCCGTGGAGATCCCCGTCAAGCGCACCGAGCCCATCCGCCTGCTCGACGCGGAGGAAGACTTCGGCGACGCGTGGCTCAAGCGCTTCGCCAAGCTCCGCGACCTTAAGGCCATCTATGACGGCGTCCTGGCCATGCTCGCCGACAAGAAGAACGAGCTTCCCGACAGCTACCGCGACACGGTGGCCAACCGCCTCAACTTCGCCCTCAAGGGCGCCGACAAGTCCGACTTCCCGCGCTACGCCCAGGTCGCCACCCTCATGGCCCGCCTGGAGCTCTCCTCCGCCGCCGACCGCGCCAAGCAGGCCGCGACCCTCACCGAGGTGGACGAGCAGGACAACCTCCTGGCCGCGCTCAAGGGCCTCTCCGCCCGCGACGTCGCCGCCACCGTCCGCTTCATCCTCGCGCAGGACCCCGAGAAGAAGGCCCTCATCCTCGACCACCTCACCCAGCTCAACAGCGTCGCCCTCGGCGCCACCCTCGGCGCCCTCGCCGGCGACAAGGAGACCGGCGCGGAGGTGCGCAAGCTCCTCGCCCGCCAGGCCAGCCCCGTCCCCACCCTCGTCGTCTGGGCCCTGCGCAACCGCGACGCCGCCGAGGCCTGGCAGGCCCCCGCCCTCAACGAGCTCATCACCCAGGCCATCCACATCGTCGAGCAGCGCCTCACCGGCGAAAGCCTCAAGATGCGCAACGCCCTCCAGGCCTTCTTCGACAGCGCCAAGTGGCTCGAGGAAGTCTGCAAGGAGCTCTCCGCCTTCGACCGCCGCGTCATGTTCGAGCGCATCCAGGCCTCCACCGCCAACGAGTGGGACGCCGCCTCCAAGCGCAACGTCCTCGTCCGCATGGCCCGCTTCGACCCCGCCCTCGCCAAGCTCCGTCGCTCCGAGCGCCAGCCCCAGGAGCGCCCCCACCTCACCTCCCTGCGCTCCCTCCAGGCCTACCGCCTCGCCTTCGACCACCTCATCAACGTCGAGATCCCCGCCAACAAGAAGGACATCGCCACCGCCCGCAGCTACGGCGACCTCCGCGAAAACGCCGAGTACCAGTTCGCCCGCGAGCACGAGCGCGTCCTCATGGGCCGCCAGGACGAGATGGACCGCACCCTCAAGTTCCTCAAGCCCACCGACTTCGCCGGCGTCTCCTGCGAGACCGCCGAGCCCGGCACCCGCGTCACCGTCGAGACCGCCAAGGGCCGCGCCACCTACACCATCCTCGGCGAGCTCGACCGCGACGAGGCGCTCAACATCATCTCCAGCCGCTCCCGCCTCGCCGCCGCCCTCCTCGGCCACAAGCCCGGCGACAAGGTCGACCTCCCCGCCGAGCGCGGCACCGAGCCCGCCACCCTCGCCGCCGTCGAGCCCCTCGACGACGCCGTCAAGGCCTGGCTCGCCGCCATCCCCACCCAGTACGAGCCCAACGCTTGATGTCCCCCAACCTCACCACGCACCGCCAGCGGGGCAGCGCCAAGACCGTCGTCGAGGCCCTCCGCCGCTTCCGGCGCGTCCTCATCACCGCCCACATCCGCCCGGACGGCGACGCCGTCGGCTCCAGCGTCGCCATGGCCCGCCTCCTCAAGGCCAACGGCTGGGAGCCGACCGTCGCCCTCTCCCCCCTCGGCATGGGCCCGCCCAAGTTCCTCCTGGACTACGCCGCCTGCGTCGCCCCCACCAACGTCAAGGCGCGCGACTACGACTGCGCCCTCCTCCTCGACTGCGGCGGCCCCGACCGTCTCCCCGACCCCCTCCGCGACGCCGTCTCCAAGCTCCCCACCTGCGTCATCGACCACCACGCCACCAGCAAGCCCTACGGCATCGCCCGCTGGATCGTCCCCGACGCCAGCAGCACCGGCGAGCTCGTCCACCGCTTCGCCACCCGCTGGAAATGGGAGATCGACCTCCCCACCGCCGAGGCCCTCTGGGTCGCCCTCGTCACCGACACCGGCCGCTTCGCCTACTCCTGCACCCACCCCTCCACCCTCCGCGCCGCCGCCGACCTCCTCGCCCGCGGCGTCGACTCCTCCGCCATCAACGACCGCCTCTACCTCTACGCCAGCGAAGGCGCCGTCCTCCTCAAGCGCAAGGCCTACGACTCCCTCACCACCTGGTTCCGCGGCCGCGTCGCCCTCATCTGCCTCACCGCACGCGACTTCCGCCGCGCCGGCGTCGCCAAGAGCGAGATCGAGGACGCCATCGACATCCCCCGCTCCATCCCCACCGCCCAGGTCTGCCTCTTCTTCTACG
>DVOR01000099.1 GCA_018713405.1 Candidatus Spyradenecus faecavium
GGATTGGGGCTTGCATTCTGATGTAATCTCTGCTATAATTATTAGCGTTTTGCCGCGGAGTGTGTCTTTGGCGGCGCGGGGCCTGGGAGGGTCTTGCTTTTGCGGGGGGTGTCCCTTTGCCTTTATTGTTATGGCTGGCCGGGGTGCGGTTGCGCGGCGGTGGGCTGGGTGTCTTTGTCCGTTGTGCGGGGGCGTTTTTGGCGTTTACGTTTGAGGTGTGCCGGGGGTTTGTCTTACCGTTGCTCGGTCTCGTCAAGGTTCGGGGCTGTGATGGGCGCAGGGGATTGGTGGGGTGGGGGGGGGCGGCGAGCCGCAAAGTTTGCCCTGAAAATGGGGGTGTGATTTTTTTTTGCTTGCGTTGGGGGGTGCGGTTTTGGTATCTTACTCGCGTTTGACGCAACTGGCGAGGTAGCTCAGTTGGTAGAGCAGCGGACTGAAAATTCGCGTGTCGTCGGTTCGATCCCGACCCTTGCCACCATTTCGTCAGGCGTTTCGCCCCCATCGTCTATCGGTTAGGACACGGGCTTTTCATGCCTGTAAGAGGAGTTCGACTCTCCTTGGGGGTGCCATCCGCGGCGAGGTAGCTCAGTTGGTAGAGCAGCGGACTGAAAATTCGCGTGTCGTCGGTTCGATCCCGACCCTTGCCACCATCCCTCCTTTTTCGCTTTTTTGCCATTTGTGGCCCAAACCCGCGTGCGTGCGCTTGCGGCGGGGTGGTTGTTTTGTTATCCTATTTGGCGAAAGACGTACTTATCAGGAGCGCATATGCTTAAAATCTTCAACAGGCTGATGAACGCGCTGTCGTGCGACATCGGCATCGACTTGGGCACGGCGAACACGCTGGTCTTCATCAAGGGCCAGGGCGTGGTCATCCGCGAGCCTTCCGTCGTGGCGATGCAGCAGGGCACGAAGAAGATTTTGGCGGTGGGCGCCGAGGCGAAGCGGATGCTGGGCCGCACGCCGGGGAACATCGTGGCGGTGCGCCCGATGAAGAGCGGCGTGATCGCGGATTTTGACATCACGGAGGCGATGATCCGGTATTTCATCGCCAAGGCGCGCGGCCACAAGCTGGTGCGCCCGCGCGTGGTGGTGGCCGTCCCCTCGGAGATCACGGAGGTGGAGTGGCGCGCGGTGGAAGAGGCCGCGAAGCATGCCGGCGCGCGCGACGTGACGTTGATCGAGGAGCCGATGGCGGCGGCGATTGGCGTGGGGCTGCCGGTGGAGGAGCCGGCGGGCAACCTGATCGTGGACATCGGCGGTGGCACGTGCGAGGTGGCGTTGATTTCGCTGGCGGGCATCGTGCAGGCGAAGAGCGTGCGCGTGGGCGGCGACACGATGGATGAGTGCATCGTGCAGTACATGCGCCGGGTCTACAATCTGCTGATCGGCGAGCGCATGGCCGAGGACATCAAGGTCTCCATCGGCTCGGCCTATCCGTTGGACGAGGAGATGAGCATGGAGGTGCGCGGGCGCGACCTGGTGGCCGGCCTGCCCAAGACCCTGCGCGTGACCTCGGAGGAAATCCGCGAGGCGCTGAAGGATCCCGTCACGAGCATCGTGGACGCCATCCGCAACATCCTCAACGAGGCCAAGCCCGAGCTGGCCAGCGACCTGGTGGACCGCGGCATCGTGCTCTCCGGCGGCTCGGCGCTGCTGCGCGGGCTGGACCGCCTCATCGCGGCGCAGACGGGGCTGCCGGTGATCGTGGCCGACGACCCGCTTTCGGGCGTGGCCAACGGCACGGGGCGCGTCCTCGACGAGCTCGATTTCTACAAGGAGCACATCGTCCACCGCCATTGACGCGGGGCGCGGGCCTAGGTCATGCGCCGGACGTTGACATGGTTGCTCCCGGTCCTTGCGGCGGTCCTCTATCTGTGGTGGAACGACGCTGTGCGGGCGGTCTGCGCGGAGGCCGCGTGGCCCTTCCGCCGCGCCGCCGAATGGGTCACGGATTGGTTTTCCCCGAACGATGAGGCCGAGCGCGCGCTCGCGGCCCTGCGCGTGCGTTTGGCCGAGGCCGACCGCCTGGCGGCCGAGAACGCGGCCCTGCGCGCGGCGCTGGGCTGGGCGGAGGCGCACCCCGGCCATGTGGCCGCGCCCGTCGTCGACCACGGCGGCGGGCTGGGCGTGTGGCCCCGGCTGACGCTGGGCGTCGGCACGGCGCGTGGCGTCGAGCCCGGCGCGGTGGTCGTGGCGCCAGAGGGGCTGGTGGGGCGGGTGGCCGCCGAGAGCCTCACCCCGCACACCTGCCAGGTCATCCTTCTCTCCGACCCCGCCAACCGCGTCGCCGCGGAGGTGCCGGGCCTGGCCCGCGGCATCCTGCAGGGCGACGGCGGCGAGGACCTGGGCGAACGCCCCGGCGAGTCGTTGCTCTACGCCCCGCGGCCTCTCCTGCTCCGCTACGTGGACAAGAATGCCTTTCTGCCCGGGCGGCAGGCCGTCGTGACCTCGGGCGACGGCGGGCGTTACCCCGGCGGCATCCCCATCGGCACGGTGCTGCGGACGCGGCTGGACGACACGGGGCTGGCGCAGGTGGCGGAGGTCGCGCCGGCCGTCGACCCCACGTCGCTCGACGTCGTCTTCGTGCGCGTCCCGGGGGGCGGCGATGGACGCTGAGCGCGCCTGGGCCGCCGTGTGGGTCACGGTCTTCCTGCCCGCGCTCGTGGGGCTGTGCGGGGCCGTCCTGCCCGCGCATCCCGCCGCGCAGCTGGCCGTCGCCCCGGCGTGGGTGGCCTGGTGGGCGCTGACGGCCGGACCGCGGCTGGGCGCGTGGGCGGCCGTGTGGGGTGGGGCGCTGCTGGAGTGGGCGTGGTCCGTGCCGCCCGGCGCCTGCGTGTTGCCTTTCCTGGCGCTGTGGGGCGTGGGGCGCCTGCCCCGCGAGGGGCTCCCGCGCCTGGCGCCCTGGAACGGCGCGGTCGGCGGTGCCCTGCTGGTGCCTGCGCTGTGGCTCTGGCTGTGGCTGTGGACCGCGCTGTGGCAGGGCTTCGCGGCCGCGGACCCGCTCCGCCCGGGCGCGCTCTTCTTCCTGTCGCCCCTGGCGGGCGCGTTGGGCGGTGGGCTGGGCTTCGCCGTGGCGCGGGCGTGCGACTTCCGGGCGCTCGCGCCGAAACCCGAGGAGGAGGCCCCCCATGCAGGTTGAGGAAGGCGGCCCCGCCCCCACCTTCGTCCGGGCCTGGAAGCTCTGGTTGCTCCTGGTCCTCTTCGCCGCCGGGCTCTGCCTGCTGGTCTGGCGCCTCTGGCACGTGCAGGTGCTCGACAGCCCGCGTTACGGCGCGGCGCAGGCGTTGCAGAGCGTCCGGCGCGTCCAAATCCCGGGCCTGCGCGGGCGGATCCTCGACCGCGACGGCGTCGTGCTGGCGGACAACCGCCCGGCCTACGCCATCGCCATCTACTGCGAGGAACTGCGCCAGCCCGGCGCCTGGGGCAACACCATCCTGGCCGTGGACACGCTCATCGACCAGCTCGCCGAGCGCCTCCGCCTGCCGCGGCAGGTCACCTCCGCCGAGGTCTCCCGCCACGTCCGCCAGGCCCTGCCCGTCCCGCTCATCGCGTGGGAGGACGTCGACGCCAAGGCGCTGGCCTACCTTTCGGAATGGGCCGAGGCCCTCCCCGGCGTCGCCATCCAGCCCGTCCCCCGCCGCGTCTACCCCGAGGGCACGTTGGCCGCGCACCTGCTGGGCTACGTCGGCGCCTCCGCCGCGCCGCCCGACGACGGCCGCGCCTACCACTACCGCCGGCCCGACCCCCGCGGCCGCGCCGGGCTGGAGCTGGAGTACGACCGCCTGCTCGCCGGCGTCAGCGGCGAGGAACTCCTCCGCGTCGATTCCCGCGGCTACACCCACGAGCGCAAGGTCAACACCCAGGCCCGCGCCGGCAGCGACCTCACCCTGACCCTCGACGTCACGCTCCAGCGCGTGGCCGAGGAGGCCCTCGCCGGCCGCCCCGGCGGCGTCGTCGCCCTCGACCCCCGCAACGGCGACGTCCTGGCCCTCGCCTCCTCCCCCACCTACGACCCCAACGCCTTCATCCCCGGCATCTCCTCCGCCGCCTGGCGCGCCCTGCTCAACGACCCCGCCACGCCGTTGCTCAACCGCGCCATCGCCGCCCGGTTCGCCCCCGGCTCCGTCTTCAAGCCCTTCGTCGCCATCGCCGCCCTCGAGCGCGGCTTCGACCCCGACACCCTTTACCTCTGTACCGGCCGCTACACCGAGTTCCGCCAGCGCCTGCGTTGCGCCGCGCGTTACGGCCACGGCGAGCTCGACCTCCGCCAGGCCCTCATGCGCTCCTGCAACCCCTACTTCTGCTTCGTCGGCGCCACCATCGGCATGGAGGCCATCGCCGCCACCGCCGAGCAGGCCGGCTTCGGCTCCCGCACCGGCATCGACCTCCCAGGCGAGGTCGCCGGCCTCCTCCCCACGCCCGACTGGAAGCGCCGCCGCTTCGACCGTCCCTGGTCCATTTCCGACACCGTCCAGTGCTCCATCGGCCAGGGCTACCTCGTCGCCACCCCCCTCCAGGTCGCCGCCGCCACCGCTGCCATCGCCAACGGCGGCCGCGTCTACCGCCCCCGCCTCGTCGACTTCGGCGAGAGCCGCGGTGACCTCCAGCGCAGTCTCCCCTGGGCGCCGGACGACCTCGCCCTCGTCACCGAGGGCATGTGCATGGCCACCCGCGCCGGCACCGGCAAGACCATGCGCGTCGAGGGCTTCGACGTCGCCGCCAAGACCGGCACCGCCGAGTTCGTCAAGGACGGCGCCCGCCGCAAGCACGTCTGGTCCGTCGCCTTCGCCCCCGCCGAGGCCCCCACCATCGTCGTCTGCGCCATGCTCGACGACGCCATCGGCGGCGGCCGCGACGCCGGCCCCATCGTCCAGAAGGTCCTCGCCAAGCACCTCGGCACCCGCCCCTCCGCCTTCGACCTCGACGACGAATCCCTCCAGGATTGACCCATGCCCCAGCCCCCCGTCCTCTCCGTCAGCGCCGCCACCGCCATCATCAAGGATCGCCTTGACGACCTCCCCCGCATGGTCGTCCAGGGCGAGGTCTCCAACCTCCGCCCGCCGAACGCCTCCGGCCACCTCTACTTCACCCTCGGCGACGCCGAAGCCCGCCTCAGCGTCACCTTCTTCTCCTTCCGCCAGCGCGAGCAAGGCCCCCTCCCGCCCTTCGCCAACGGCTCCAAGCTCCGCGTCACCGGCAAAATCTCCCTCTATCCCCCCCACGGCGCCTACCAGCTCAACGCCGAGCGCGTCGAGCTCGCCGACGGCGTGGGCGACCTGCTCCGCCGCTTCGAGGAACTCAAGCGCAAACTCTACGCCGAGGGCCTCTGCGACCTGTCTCTTATACACATCTGACGCTGCCGA
>DVOR01000014.1 GCA_018713405.1 Candidatus Spyradenecus faecavium
CGCCGAGATCGCCTGGCCCAACATCATCCGCATCGACAGGAACAGCGACCCCGTGCTCTCGCTCGAGGGCGTGCCGGAGCTGACGCTCGAGCCGACCCTCACAGTCTCCGCGCAGATGGCGCAGACCCTCGGCGAGTGGATGAAGGTGGGGGCGGACGACCTCTACACGCTCGACATCGCCCAGGCGGCGCCGCGGCGGCAGACGCTCCTCTTCACGATGGCGAAGGCGCTGCTGGAGAGCCCGGACTTCGAGGCGAAGCGGCGGGAAATCGCCGTGCCGAGGCTCTTCGCGGCGTTGGTGCGGCTGGTGGGGGACTTCATCGCCTCGGAGAAGTGCCACTGGGAGGACAACCTCTTTTGGCAGAAGGTCGACCTCGCGACCCCGGAGGCGCGCTTGGCCTACGCCTACCAGTTAGGCACGGTGGTGCAACACCTGCTCCGGCACCTGACGCCGGAGGATCGGGAGGTACTCTCCATCGTGCGGGACAGCCGCCTGCCGACGCTCTCCACCGCGAAGATGCGCACCTGGCACACCACCAAGGAACCCAAAGTCACGGGGCCGAAGAGCCAAATCGGCGCGGCGGTCTACGACAGCGACTGGGAGCAGAGCGTGGCCGAACAGCTGGCAGGGATGGAGGCCGTGCAGGCCTACGTCCGCAACGACCGCCACGTGGGGCTGCGCGTCCGCTACGTGTCGCAGGGGCTCACGCGGCTCTACATCCCGGACTTCGTCGTGCGGCTGACGAGCGGCGAGACGGTGGTGCTGGAGGTCAAGGGGCAGGACGACCGCACGGCCAAGGACAAGCACACGGCGTTGGTGCGCTGGTGCGCCGCCGTCTCCGCGCTCCACGACTCCGGCCCCTGGCGCGCCGCCCGCGTGCGCTCCGCCACGCCCCTGGCCCTCCACGCCGCGCTCGGCGTGTGAGCGCCCGGCGTCGGCCGCGGGTCGGCGGGGTGCGGAGCGGGTGGAGAGGACCACGCCACGTCTGCATCCTCGCGGAGACCAAGGGCTCTTCGGATGGGTGGGACCTGCGCGGGAACGAGGCGTTGCGCAAAACCTGCGCGGAGGCGTGGACGAAGGCCCTCGCGCCCGCCGGGGACGTGGAGTACCACCTGGTCGCCGATTACGCGGAGCTGCTGGACTGCCTGCGCTGACGCCAATGGTGTCCGGGAAAAGAGGAAAGGAACCGCAAAGACGCCAACGGGGGTGCGAAACGCCGGGCCCCATCGGTTACTCTGCGGCTTCGCCGCTGATCGTGACCGCCGCCCTCCGTTTCGCGCCTTGTCATCTATAGTAAGGTGTGGGGCGAAGCCCCTCCCAGAAGACCAAACTTCCAAGCTTCCCTTCTTGCGCCCTGTCGGCGGGAGCCGGCCCCGAATCTGCCTCAATCTGCGGAATCTGCGGTTTCCCTGCGCCGTGTCACGCTGTGTCTCCACGATTCCCTGGATACAATTGACCTAAAAATTGTACTTGCGCACCGGGCAAAGGTGTGCTATAATTATTTGCATTCTTTGTCGGACGCTCCGACGAACCTGTTGGGTTCCTTTTGCCATGAAGGCGCATCGGGCGGCGCTTTTTCGCGAAGACGCAAAGGGTCGCAAGGGCCTGGGCGCTTCGCCGTTCGGCCCTTCGGGCCTCTCTGCCGCGCCCATCCCTTGCGGCTTTGCCGTTTCCCTGGCAGTCCGGCGGCGGCACATCCCTGATTCTCGGAATCCGCGGTTCCCCTGCGCCGTGGGGGTCTGTGTGGCCCCTTGCGCGCTTCCATTCGTCCCGTAGGGGCGTCCTCGCCTTTCGCTTCCCTGGGCGGCGCAATCCTCGTGTGGGCGATTCGCCCGGCGGCGGGGTGGGGCGTCGCTTGACAAATCTTTGTCGGTGCGCCATAATACCGTCATTCCCTTTCCTCAAGAAAGGGGAGTGTTCACAGGAATGAAGGAGTAACCGTCATGGCCACCAAGAAGACCGCCAAGACCACCACCGCCAAGGCCGCCGCCCCCAAGGCTGCGCCCGCGAAGAAGGCCGCCGCTCCCAAGGCGGCCAAGAAGCCCGCCGTCAAGGCCCCCGAGACCGAGGACCTCCCCCTCGACGTCCCTGCCAAGGCCCCCGCGAAGAAGCCCGCCAAGGCCGCCGCCCCCAAGGCCGTCAAGGCCGAGCCCGCCAAGGCGCCCGCCGCGAAGAAGCCCGCCGCCCCCAAGACCACGCGCGTCACCTTCCGTGTCCGCGCCGAGGTCGGCAGCAAGGTCGCGCTCGCCGGCTCGTTCAACGGCTGGGACCCCGCCGACAAGCCCATGACCGACAAGGACGGCACCGGCGAGTTCACCTGCACCGTCTCCCTCCCCAAGGGCCGCTACGAGTACAAGTACGTCATCAACGGCACCTGGTGCGCCGACCCCGAGTGCACCGACTGGGTCCAGAACGACATGGGCACGCTCAACAGCGTCAAGGTCGTCGACTGACCCACGGGCTTCAAGCCAACCCCGAAGGCCGCCCTCGCGGCCTTCTTTTTTGTCCCCGCGCAGGGGCGGCGATTTGGTACACTAAGGCCGTGAATGCGCGCAGCGAGGAACGCCCGTGGGCGCTCGCGCCCGGCGAGGGCGTGGGCGAGTGGGCCGTCCTGTCGCGCCTGGGGCGCGGCGGCATGGGCGAGGTCTATGCCGTGCGCGACGCGGACACGGGGCAGCGCCTGGCCCTGAAGCTCTTCCTGGCGGAGGGGCAGGACGCCGATTTCCTGCGGCGGCGCTTCCGCGACATGGCCGCGGCGTTGCTGAACGTGGCGCACCCGCACGTGGCCAAGATCCTGCGCGCGGGCGCGCTGGCCCTCACGGGACGGCCGGAGCCCGTGCCCTACGTGCTGATGACGCTGGTGGGCGTGTCGCCGGAGGTGCGGGGGGAGGCGTTGCGCGACCCCGCGACCCTGCTCGACGCGCCGACCCCAGGCGCCGACGTCACGCCCGTCTCCCTCACCGCCGCCGACCTGCTCGCCGCGCCGGGCGGGGTGCCGTTGCCGCTCCTCGAGCGGATGTGGGCGGAGAGCGCGGACGCCCTGCGCCACCTCCACGCGCAGGGCATCGCCCACGGCGACATCAAGCCCGGCAACCTGCTCCTCTCCGCGGGCGGGCACGTCACGCTCACCGACTTCGGTCTGGCCCGCGTCGACGAGGGGCCGCTCCGCCCGCCGGGCTACGAGCCCACCCTCCCCGACCTGCGCAGCGCCATCCGCGGCACGCCCGACTATCTGGCGCCGGAGTGCCTGCGCGGCGGCCCGCCCACGCCCGAGGCCGACCTCTACGCGCTGGGCGCCACCTTCTTCCTGCTCCGCACGGGCGTGCCCTACGCCGAGAGCGCCGCCGTGCGCCTGTTGCTCGAGGACTCCCTGCCGCCCCTGTGGCGCGACCGCTTCCGCGCGTTGATG
>DVOR01000100.1 GCA_018713405.1 Candidatus Spyradenecus faecavium
GGAGGGGTGGGGGCAGTGGGGGAGGGGGGTCATTCGGTTTCGCGGACGTAGCGGACGATTTCCTGGCGCTGCTTGCCGCCGGCCCAGGTGACGGTGACGCGGAGGACGCGGAGGCCGTCGTCCTCGACGCCTTCGGGCGGGTCTTCCTTCTCGTCGAGGGTGCGGGCGTAGGTGTAGCCGGGGAGGAGGGAGGAGTCGGGGCGGACCTCGGCGTCGTCCTCGAGGTCCTCGATGGCGCGGAGGGGGTATTCGAGCTCGCCGAGGGTGAGGACGTAGGCGACCTCCTCGCGCTCGCGGGAGGCCTGGATCATGTTGGCGCTGAGGGTGACGGAGCGGTAGAGGACGGCGAGGGAACCGCCGAGGATGACGATGGCGAGGACGAGCTCGATGAGGGTGAAGCCCGCGCGGCGGTTGGGGCGGGGCTTCATGGCGCGGGCTCTGCGGAGGCGGCGGCGCGGGCTTTGGCGAGGGCCTGGGCGATGGTGGGGGAGAAGTGCTGGTTGAGGGCCTGGGCGAGGGTGCCGTCGATCTGTCGGAGGATGGGGTGGATGGGGGCGAGGGTGCCGGTGCGGGAGAGGAGGTCCTCGCCGGGGGCGTCGTCGAGGCAGGCGTTGATGACGTCGGCGACGGTGAGGGAGGTGGCGCAACGGGCGAGGACGTAGCCGGGGGCGTCGGTGGCGGGGTCGGTGGCGGGGAGGAGGATCTTGTTGCGCTCGAGGATGTCGGCGACGCGGATGACGTCGTGCTCGGCGAGGCGGAGTTTGTCGGCGAAGGCGCGGCGGGGGAGGGGGGCGGAGGTGTCCTCGGTGGCGCGGGCGGCGCCGAGGGTGAGGGCGAGGGCGAGGGTGAGGGTGTCGCGGTGGGAGGGATGGGAGAAGGCGGCCTGGCGGTAGAGCTCGGAGCGGTTTTGGTGGACGTAGCAGACCTCGGCGCCGATGAGGATGATGAGCCAGCTGGAGTAGATCCAGAAGAGGAGGACGGGGATGGCGGCGAGGGAGCCGTAGATGGCGCTGTAGTTGGCGATGCCGACCTGGAGGGCGAAGCAGACCTTGAAGAAGAGGGAGAGGGCCAGGACGGTGAGGAAGCCGCCGAGGAGGCAGCTGGTGAGGCGGATGCGGGCGTTGGGGAGGAAGCTGAAGAGGAAGGCGAGGAGGAGGGTGCCGATGAGGAGGGGGACGACGACGCTGAAGATGCCGATGGCCTCGAGGAAGGTGCGCAGGCCGAAGAGGTTGGGCAAGAAGTCGGTGAGGGTGCCGAGGATGGGCAGGGAGGTGGCGGCGATGAGGAGGAGGGGGGCGATGACGATGACGCTGAGGTAGTCGGTGAACTTGCGCCAGATGGACCTGGGCTTGCGGATGCCCCAGATGGCGTTGAAGGAATTCTCGATGCGCCCGAGGACGCTGATGACCATGAAGATGAGGGCGGCGGCGCCGATGGCGCCGATCTGGGCGAAGTTGATGGAGTTGATGCGGTCGAAGACGGCGACGCAGACGGCGTTGAGGGCGTTGGCGGTCTGGGCGGTCTGGCTTGCCTCGGGGTCGGCGGGGGTGGCGGCGACGGGAGCCTCGGGGTCGGGGTCGGCGTCGAGGGCGCCGACGATGGTCTCGATGGAGCCGAGGAGCTTCTGCTCGGCGAGGTCGCCGGCGCCGAAGGCCTTGAGGGAGGTGAGGCCGAGGGCAAGGACGGGGACGATGGCGAGCATGGTGATGTAGGTGAGGGCGGATGCGTGGAGCATGGCGCCGTCACGGATGCAGTTGCGGGCGGTGAGGATGATGAAGCAAAGGGGGCGGACAAGGGGGTCGAGCCACTTGGAGCCGGTGGTGTCGCTGCGCCAAAGGGTCTCACGGAGGAAGCTGATGAGTCGGTCGAACATGGCAGTGGAGAGGGGGTTAGGCGTTGAGGACGTCGGGGGCGTAGCGGCGGATGACGGCGCGGGAGCGCTCGGCGACCTCGGCGGCGGTGGCGGGGTCCTCGCGGCGGAGGGTGTCGACCAGGCGTTGCATATCGAAGTAGGCGACGCGGCAGATGAGCTCCTTGATGCGCGGGATGAGGTTGGCCGACATGCTGAGGCGGCGGATGCCGAGGCCGACGAGGATGAGGGCGGCGAGGGGGTCGGAGGCCATCTCGCCGCAGACGCAGACGGGGATGTCGTGGCGGCGGGCGGCCTGGACGACGTGGTTGATGAGCTTGAGGATGACGGGGTTGAGGGGCTGGTAGAGGTGGGCGACGGACTCGTTGCCGCGGTCGACGGCGAAGGTGTATTGGACGAGGTCGTTGGTGCCGAGGGAGAAGAAGTCGCATTCGGCGGCGAGCCGGTCGGCCTGGAGGGCGGCGGCGGGGATTTCGATCATGACGCCTTCGGGGACGTTCTTGCGGAAGGGGACGCCCTCCTCCTCGAGCTCGCGCTTGCAGCCGGCGACGAAGGCGCGGCAGGCGCGGAGCTCCTCGAGCGTGGTGATCATGGGGTACATGAGCGAGCAGTCGCCCATGACGGCGGCGCGGAGGATGGCGCGGACCTGCGCGCGGAAGGTGGCGCGGTTGTTGAGGAGGTAGCGGACGGAGCGGTTGCCGAGGAAGGGGTTGGCCTCGTGGACGTGGCTGCGGCCGACCATCTTGTCACCGCCGATGTCGAGGACGCGGAGGGTGACGGGCTTGTCGCGGCAGGCGCAGACGACCTCGGAGTAGGCGCGGAACTGCTCCTCCTCGGTGGGCTCGCGGCCGAGGCCGATCCAGAGGTATTCGGTGCGGTAGAGGCCGATGCCCTGGGCGCCGTGCTCGCTGATGCCCTCGAAGCCGACGCTGTGGTCGGCGTTGGCCAGGAGGGCGACCTCGATGCCGTCGGAGGTGCGGGCGGGGCGGTCGGCGAGGGAGCGGCGGTGCTCCTGGGTGGCGCGCTGCTGGGCGGTGCCGGCGAGGAGCTCGGCCTTGACGGCATCGGTGGGGAGGTGCCAGAGGAGGCCGTGGAAGCCGTCGAGGGCGACCTCGTCGCCGGCTTGGATGTCGGCGAGGCTCTGGCCGATGCCGACGACGGCGGGGACGCCGAGGGCGCGCGCAAGGATGGTGACGTGGGCGGTGAGGGAACCTTGCTCGGTGGCCATGCCGCGGATGTAGCGGCGGGGCAGGGCGACGGCGTCGGAGGGGGAGATGTTGTCGGCGACGATGACGGAGGGGCGGTCGATGGGGGGGACGGCGCGCTGGCCGCCGTCGCCGAGGAGGTTCCCGATGATGCGGTTGCGCACGTCCAAGAGGTCGGCCTCGCGCTCACGGAGGTAGTCGTCGCCCATGTTGCGCATCATGCCGATGAGGGCCTCGAAGGCCTGGTGGGTGGCCCACTCGGCGTTGACGTGGTCGTTGCGGATGTCCTTGACGACGCGGTCGATGAGGAAGGTGTCGGAGAGGAGCATGAGGTGGCCGTCGAAGATGCCGGCCTCGGTGGACGAGGCGTGGCTCTCCGTGGCCTTGGCGAGCTCGACGAGCTCCTTCCGCGCCCGGTCAAGCGCGGTGTAGAAGCGTGCGATCTCGGCGTTCGCGTGCTCGGGGGCGACTTCGTAGCGCGGGGCTTCGCGGACCTTCTTGGCGCCGAATCGGACGACGGGCGCGAAGACGAGGCCCCCGGAGGCGGCGAGGCCGCGATAGAGCGTCGGGGCGCGTTCCTCCATGCGGGCCTCCCGGGCTTTATTCGTCGGGGAGGTCGAACTTGCGCTCCACCAGGGCCTCGAGCTCGGCGACGGCCTTCTGGGCCTCCTCGCCGGTGGCGTGGATGGTCAGGGCGGTGCCGTTGACGGCCTCGAGGGTCATCAGGGCCATGATGCTCTTGCCGGGGACGACGACGCCGTCCTTCTCGACGGTGACGTCGGCGCGGTAGCGGGCGGCGGTCTTGGCGAAGAGGCCGGCCGGGCGCACGTGCATGCCGTACTTGTTCTTCAGGACGACGGTCACAGATGCTTCATTCATGATTCTGCTCCACGGTTTGGTAATGGGCGACGAGCTGCTCGTCGAGGACGGACGCGGCGTCCATGCCCGAGCTTCTCATCTTGTAGGTGGCGGCGGCGGTCTCCACCACGTTGACGAAGTCGCGCCCCGCTGCCACGGGGATGACCAGGCGCTGGACCGGCTGGCCCAGCACCTCGCTTGTCTTGACGTCGGAGCCCACGCGGTCGACGTCGTCGTCCGGGCCGCACCGGCGCAGGGAGACGATCAGGTCCAGCCTGCTCTCGGGGCGGACGGCGGAGATGCCGAAGAGGGTGGGGATGTGCAACAGCCCCAGCCCGCGGATTTCCATGAAGCCGCGCAGGTGGGCCGGGGCGGCCCCCCACAGCGCGCCGTGCGCGTCCACCCACAGGCGGGTGACGTCGTCGGCGATGAGGGAGCAGCCGTGGCGGACCAGCCCCAGCGCGGTCTCGCTCTTGCCGATGCCGGGCGGCCCCTCGAGGAGGACGCCCACGCCGCGCACGTCCACCAGCGTCCCGTGCACGGAGGCGCGGGGGCTGGTCAGCTCGTGCAGGATGAGCGAGCCGGCGCGGAAGACGGCGAAGGAGCGCTGGCGCGTGGCGAGCACGGGGATGCCCATGCGGTCGGCCACGGCCAGCAGGTCGCCGTCCAGCGGTTCCTTGTCCGCGGCGCACAGGATGATGCAGGGCACGTCACGCCTCAGGAGCGCCTCCCAGCGGTCGTGGCGGCAGTCCGCCTCCAACGTCCGCAGGTAGGCCAGCTCGGAGCGGCCGAAGAGCTGCATCTGGCGCCAGGCGAAGTAGTCGTAGAAGCCCGTGAGTGCCAACCCGGGGCGGTGCAGCACGGGCTCCAGGATCGTCCGCCGGAGGCCCTCACGCCCCGCCAGCACGCGGAGCCCCAGGGGCTCGCGGGCCGACTCCAGGAAGCGCCCCACCGTGAGGGAATCGGCGGGGACGGTGCTGATGGTCAGGGGGCGGGGATCGGTGGGCATGGCCGGCGGCCTTCGCGGCTTACTTGGCGGCCTCGGCGGCTTGGGCCGCCTTGCGGGCGGGCTCCACGTACGCCTTGGCGCGTTTCTTGCGGATCTGGGCCTCGACCTTCGCGGCGGCCATGTCCACGGCCGCGCGCATGGAGGTGTCGGTGTTCGCGGTCCCCACGAACATCTCGTCCTTGCGCTGGGCGATGATCTCGGCCGCGCAGAGCTTGTTCTGGAAATCCATCACCACGCGGACCGACTCGACCATCGGGAAGGCCTCCCCGATTTTCTCGCCGCGCTGCCGGGCGTAGTCCCGGAAGGCCTCGGAAATGTTCTTGTGACGGGCATTGACTTCGACTGTCATGCTGCACCTGCCTTTCTGCTTGGGTTGGTGTTGCTCGGCTTCACATACGGAAGTTTTCGCCGAGGTAAGAGTGTCTGGCTTCGGGGTTCTCGATCAGTTCCCGGCTCGTGCCCTCGCAGAGCACGCGCCCCTCAAAGACGATGTACGCGCGGTCCACGATGTCCAGCGTCTCGCGTACGTTGTGGTCGGTGATGATGACGCCCAGGCCCTGGGCCTTCAGCCCGCGCACGATGTTCTGGATGTCGTCCACCGCCAGCGGGTCGACGCCCGCGAAGGGCTCGTCGAGCATCAGGATGGCCGGGCGGCGCACCAGGGCGCGGGCGATCTCGAGCTTGCGCCGCTCGCCGCCGCTCAACGTGTACGCCGGCTGGCGCGCCACCTTCGTCAGGCCCAGCGACTCCAGGAGCTCCTCCAACCGCGCCTGCTTCTCGGCGCGCGTCGGCTTCATGGTCTCCAGGATGGCCAGGATGTTGTCCTCCACGCTTAGTCGGCGGAAGATGCTTGGCTCCTGCGCCAGGTAGCCCAAGCCGATGCGCGCCCGCTTGTAGACGGGCATACGCGTGATGTCCTGCCCGCGGAAGCGCACCGTGCCGCCGTCCGGCCGCACCAGGCCGACCACCATGTAGAAGGTCGTCGTCTTGCCGGCGCCGTTGGGGCCCAGCAGGCCCACGCACTCGCCGCAACGGGCGTTGATGGAGATGCCGTCCACCACCGTGCGCGTCCCGTAGACCTTTTTCAGGCCCGTCGCGGACACGTCCGGCTCGTCCGGAGCGACCTTCGTCTCATTCGGGGCGTCCGTCATTTGCCGAGCCCTCCGAGGCCCTTCGCCGAGTCCGCCGGGAAGGTGAGCGTCGGGTTGGGGTAGACCTCGATGCGCTCCTCGTTCGTCCAAATCGTGATCTTGTCGCCCGTCACCGTGCGCGCCTGGCCGTCGGCCTGGCTGACGAGCTTGGCGTTGCCCACCATCACCAGGCGACCGTCGGCCTCGGTGTAGACGGCGCGGTCGCACGAGGCGTGGCGGCCCTCGCTGTCCACCTCCACGTTGCCCATCACCACTAGGCGGTCCAGTTGGTTCTCACCCGCCGTGAAGACGAAGAGCTTGTCGGCCGTGAGCTTGAAGCGCGCGTCGTCCACCACCACCTCGTCCGTCAGGATGGCCACGCCCTCCTGCGCGTTGTATTCCATGTGCTTGGCCGTGATCTTGGTGTCCCGCAGGGCCACCGTCTGCTCGGCCTTAGGCGCGGGCGCCAAGAGCGCCTCCCGCGCGGCGGCCATGCCGTCGTCGTCCTTCGCCTCGGCGGCGCACACCGCACCGCAACAGGCCATCATCGCAATCGCAAACCATCTCTTCATCGCGTGCCTCTCTCTCAAAACATCCCGCGTCTGGTCAAGTCCGCGCCCTTCAGGCGCCCCGTTTCGATCTGCGCGTCCCGCAGCACCCGCACGTAACGCGTGCCCAGGTCCGCCAAGGCCCCGTTCCCCGTCAGGGTGTCCCCGCCGCGCACCAACCGCACGCGACCTTTGGCCGCGGCCAGCTTCGTCGCGCGGTCCACCGCGGCCTCGTCCGCCCAGAGCGTCGAGACCAGGTTGCCTGCCTCGTCGAAGGTCTCCACCCGCACCTTCACGCCCCGCAGCTTCATCATGTCCAGGGAAATCCATCCCTGCTCCGCGTGGAGCACCACCTCCTCGCGGCCGTTCGGGAAGCTCCGCACCGGCATCCGCAGCTGGGTCGAGGGCGTGCCGAGCGTCTCCCGCGGCTTGCGCAGGTCCAGGAGCAACGCCTTGTAGCGCGCCGGGTCCCCGGGCGCGGAGTAGCGCGCCACGGCCTCCGGCGACACCCCGACCGTCGCCTCCCACGTCTCCGCGGCAGGCTCGGCGGCCAGGCTTGCGCACGCCAGCGCCACTGCGATAGCGACCGTCCCTTTCATCAGGAATGCACCACCTCATGGATTTTGACGAGCTTCGTCAGCAACTCCTCCAGTGCGCTGAACGCGATTGCGTTCGCCGCGTCCGAGAGCGCCTCCGGCGGGTTGAAATGAGTCTCCATGAAGACGCCGTCCACACCCGTCGCCACAGCCGCACGCGCGAGGGCCGGCGCCCAACGCCCGTCCCCGCCGCTGCCGCTGCCCAGGCCGCCCGGGCGCTGCACGCTGTGCGTGGCGTCGAAGACCACGGGGTAGCCCAGCTCGCGCATCACCAGCAGGGACCGCATGTCCGCCACCAGGTTGTGGTAGCCGAAGCTCGCGCCCCGCTCCGTCAGCACGATGCGGCTGTTCCCCTCGCTCTCGATCTTGCGCACCACGTTCACCATGTCCTCGGGCGCCAGGAACTGTCCCTTTTTCACGTTCACCACGCGGCCGGTCTTCGCCGCCGCCACCACCAAATCCGTCTGCCGGCACAGGAAGGCCGGGATCTGGAGCACGTCGCAGACCTCGGCGACCGGCGCGCACTGCCACGGCTCATGCACGTCCGTCACCACCGGCACGCCGAAGCGCGCCTTCACCTCCGCCAACGTCTCGAGGCCTTTCTCTAGCCCAGGCCCGCGGTAGGCCGACAGGCTCGTGCGGTTGGCCTTGTCGAAGGAGGCCTTGAAGATGTAGGGGATATGCAGGCGGTTCGTCAGCCCCACCAACGCCTCCGCCAGCTCCAGGCACGCCTCATGGCTCTCGATGACGCACGGCCCTGCCATCAGCGTCAGCCCGCCATCCCCGAGCGCCACACGCTCACTCACCTTCACAATCTTGCAATCGGCCATCTTGCCTCCCTTTCGTCGTTATAGGCATACTTTAGCACATTCTCTTCCGTAATGCCACAGTTTTGCGCGGGTCCGCGTACAATCGTCCCGGTTTGGCCTGTGGGCGGTGTCGTCGCCGCCGGCGGTCTGGGCGCGGTCAGTCGGCGCGATCCTCGATGGCCTTGGCGGCGGGGGCGAGTTCCTCGACGTTCTGATTGAGGCGGCGCCAGACGGCGGTGCGCTTGACGGCTTCCTCGTCGTAGGGGTGCTCCTTCTCCCATTCAGTCTTGGCCTCGGAGAGGCGGCGGATGCTCGACTGCAGGCCGGTGGCGGTGTAGCGGAGCTCCTTGCGGAGATCCTGGTACTTCAGGCGCTCGCCGTTGGTCTTGGCGGCCTTCTGCGCGGCCTCGTAGGCGCGGTCCTGCGCGGGGATCTTGGCGAGCTCGGCCTTGAGTTTGGGGAGGTCCTTGGCGGGGGACGCGGCGAAATGGCGGTCGCGCGCGCGCTCCTCATAGGCGGTGCGGGCGCCGAGCGCGGCGTAGTAGTCCCCGAGGGCCTTGCGGTCCTTGACGTAGGCGACGAGGGCCTCGGCGTTGGCGCCGGAGAGGTCCGGCGGCGGGGTGAGGACGATGCTGCAGTCCGCGCCCAGCAGGACGCACTCGGGCTTGTTCGGGTGGGCGTCGAAGACGACGACGTAGGCGGGCGCACCGTCGGCGGAGATGCCCTTGGTGACGACGAAGGGCGTGCCGGGCTTGGGCGCGAACTTGGTCTCGATGCGCTTGCCCTGCTTGTCGTAGAAGGTGGGTTTCGCGGAGGCGACGACGCCCCAACCGATCTGGCCCGCGGCGTTGGCGGGCAGGTCCGCCGGCTTCGCGGCGGGCTTGTCTTGGGGCGCGGGCTTGGACTCGCTCCGGGGCTTGGCGGGTTGCGCGGCGGACTTCGCGGGCGCGGGCTTGGTGGCCGCCTTCGGCTCGGCCTCGACCGTCTCCTCGAGGGTCGGCTCGGCGGGGGCTTCGGCCTCGGGAGTTTGCTCGCTGCGGGCCGCGTCGAGCAAGGCGTCCCAGCGCTCCGGGGCGAAGGTGCGGAGGGCGAGCGCGCCGCCGACGGCGAGAATGATCAGGACAAAGAGTGCGCAGAGTGCTTTCATGGGGTTCAGTTCCTATAGAAGACAAAGGTGCCGGGCGGGACGCGGCGCATGTCGATGTCGCCGGAGGGTTGGAGCGTCTTGCCGGGGATGAGGTAGAAGGTGTCCGGCGCATCCCACTGCGTGGGGCAGATCTGCGAGGGCAGGCGACGGCTGGTGACGGGGCCCCCGCGTGCGTACCCCACGAGGATTTGCGTGCCGGGCGGCATCGCCGCGAGGGTCTTCGCGTTGAGTTTGGAGCCTTGGACGCAACCGCCAGTGGGGCGGACGTACCACGTGTCGGCGGCGAAGACGGCCTCGCCGACGAGGCTGCGCGGGTGGGCGCCCTTGGCGAGCGTCTGGACGGGCGAGCCCTCGGCGTCGGCGACGCCGAGGATGACCTTGGTGCCGGCGACGATCCCCTCCCAGTTCTTGATTTTGTCGCCGGTCAGGCGCGCGCCGCTGGGGAAGACGTAGGTGGTGCCGGCGGCGTTGTAGGCGTCGCGGGCGACGTCCCACGCCGTCTGGCCCTTCTGGATGACATAGGTGCGCGGGCCGGCGGCCTCGGGCGCGGGCTTGGCCTTGGCTTTGGCCGTGGGCAGGCGGTAGGGCAACAGGCTGTCGCCGTTCTTCGCGTAGAGCACCTGCGCGAGGTAGGCGTCGCCCACCACCAACCGCTTGGCCTTCACGTCCGGGTCCGAGAGCCACCGCTCACTCAGCCCGAGCAGCTTGCGGACGGCGGGCGTGGCGTAACCCATGCCGCACCGTTTGCGTCCGCGATGGCTCCGGGGATGCCAACGGTTGGGCGTGCCGTAGGCCACCTGGGCGTGCGGCATGACGTTGGCGTCCTTCACGCCGTAAATCTGCTGCAGCTCCAGCACCAGGGCGCGGAGCGCGGCGTACTGCTTGGAGGTGAGCGCCCGGTCGTGGTAGCCCACCACCTCGATGCCGATGGAGACGTCGTCCAGGTTGCGCCGCCCGCGCCACATGCTCACGCCGCAATGGTAGGCCACGCGCGAGCGGTCGACGATGCGGTAGACCTTGCCGTCGCGGTCGACGCAATAGTGCGCCTCGCCGTTCTTGCTGAGTTTGCGCAGGGAGGGCTTGGCCTCCCCCTCGGTGGTGTGGAGGATGATGTACTGCGTGCTGTCGCGGCGGGCGCGCTCTTTGTTGCGGGGCGAGAGGTAGGCGTTGCTGTAGCTCAGCGCGTGGCACAGGCCGCACGCCAAGATCGCCAGCAACGCCACCGCCAGCCGCTTCACAGTTCGCCTTGCAGGCGGGCGTCGGCCTCGGCCACCTTGTCCGCCATTTCCTTCTTGTAGGCGTGGAGCTTCTCGCGCAGGGCGGGGTCGTTGAGGGCGAGGATCTGCGTGGCCAGGATGCCCGCGTTGGTGGCGCCGGCGTTACCCAGCGCGAGCGTCGCCACGGGGATACCGCCGGGCATCTGCACGGTGGCCAGGAGCGCGTCCAGCCCGTCCAGCGCGCCGCCCTTCATCGGCACGCCGATCACCGGCAGCGTGGTGTGGCCCGCGATGACGCCGGCCAGGTGCGCGGCCAGGCCCGCGGCGCAGACGAGCACCTTGAGCCCACGGCCCTCGGCCTCCGCTGCGTAGGCGGCGGCGCGCTCAGGCGTGCGGTGCGCGCTCATGACGTGCGCCTCGAACGGCACGCCGAACTGCTTGAGCACGCCCACGCACCGCTGCATCGTGCCCCAATCGGAGTCGCTGCCCATGATGATGCCGACCAAAGGATTGTCCATGTCCGTCCCTTTCTTTCAGTGGAGATGCTTGAAGGCCTTGGCCGCGATGTCGCGGCGGTAGTGGGCCCCCTCGAAGTGGATTTTGGAGACCCCCGCGTAGGCCGCGTCGACGGCCGCGCGCAGGTCCTCGCCATGCGCCGTCACGGTGAGCACGCGCCCGCCGGAGGTGACGACCCTGCCGTCCTTGCCGACCGCCGTGCCGGCGTGGAAGACCGTGCACCCCGTGGCCTCGGCCGCGTCGATGCCCGAGATGGGGAGCCCCTTGGGATAGGCGGCGGGATAGCCCGGCGCGGCCATCACCACCGTCACCGTCGCCCCGGGGCGCACACGCGCCGCGGCGGGGTCCAGACGACCCTCCGCGCACGCCAGCAGGATGGACGCGAAGTCCCCCTCCAGGCTCGGCAACACGACCTCCGTCTCGGGGTCGCCGAAGCGGCAGTTGAACTCCAGCACGTTCACGCCCTTGGGCCCGATCATCAGCCCGCAGAACAGGACGCCCTTGTAGGCGATGCCGCGCCGGCGGAGCTCCGCGAGCGTCGGCAGGACGACGCGGTCGCGCACCTGCGCCATCACCTCCGGCGTCGCGATGGGCGCGGGGGTGTAGGCGCCCATGCCGCCGGTGTTCGGCCCCTTGTCGTTGTCGTTCACGCGCTTGTGGTCCTGCGCCGCCGGCAGGAGGACGACGCGCTCGCCGTCGCACAGCGCAAAGACGGAGGCCTCCTCACCCTCCAGGAACGCCTCGATCAGCACCTCCGCGCCGGCCGCGCCGAAACGCCCGCCGTCGAGCATGTCGCGCACCGTGGCCTCGGCCTCCTCGCGCGTCTGGGCGATGACCACGCCCTTGCCCGCGGCCAGGCCGTCGGCCTTGATCACCACGGGAAGCGAGAAATCCTTCAGCCCCGCGATGGCCGCGGCGGAGTCGGTGAAGACCCGCGCCCGCGCCGTCGGCACGCCCGCGGCCTCCATGACCTCCTTGGCGAAGGCCTTGCTGCCCTCCAGCCGCGCCGCGGCCTTGCAGGGCCCGAAGACCTTCAGCCCCTCGGCCTCCAGGGCATCCGTCAAGCCCGCGCAAAGCGGCGCCTCCGGCCCCACGGCCACCAGGTCAGGACGGTTCTCCTTGGCCCACGCCACCAGCGCCGGCACGTCCTCCGCGCCGATGGGCACGTTCGTCGCCAAGGCCGCCGTCCCGGCGTTGCCGGGCGCGCAGAACAGCGTATGCCGCTCCGCGTCCTGCGCCAATCTCCAGACAATGGCGTGCTCCCGCCCGCCGTTTCCAATCACGAGAATCTTCATGCCCACTAGCATACCACATCCGCGCCCCCCGCGTCCTCGCTCATCCGCCGCCCCCGGTGTCGCCCGGGGAACGTTGAAGGGCACAGCGGATCACGGAGGAGAACAGAGGCCCACAGAGACCTGCACGCCGTAAGGGAAACCGCAGATTCCTCAGATTGGGCAGATTTGGGGCGTGCAGCCGCATGCCGTCCCATTCGTCTCATTGGTCCTATTTGTCCTACCGAGCGGCAAAAGCGTCTTCGCGGAAACGCGCACACGCGAGACCGCGCGGCAAAGAGGGCTAACGCCCCGCCGGAGTTTCCGGAAAAACTTATTTTTAATTATAGCAAACCTATCAACGAAAGTAAAGACATTTTTTGCGCAACGCAAAAACGCTTCCGCACGCAGGTTGTCCCATTGATACAAGAGGACTTAGTGATTCCACCGGACGACGTGAGGCGGTTCTTCGCCGAGTACTTCGGGATGGAGCCGGACGCCATCCCGATGGGAATGCGGACGATGCTGGACGAAATCAGGGACGCCGCGGCGGAAATGAACCGTGGCGTCCGGGGGTATCTGCCTGCGGGGCCGGAGGTGCGGGGGCTGCTTGAGGGCGGCGACGGCGGCGTCATGGGCTTGCTGGGCTGGGACGCGCCGACGGAGCAGGAGCTGGAGGGGGCGACGCCGGCGCGGACGAATGTACCGATTGGGCTGGCGCGTCCCGCTGCGGCGGGGATGAGCATGGCGGACGCGTCGCACCTCACCGAGATGATGCGCACGCCTTCACAGCCGAGGGAAGATGCGCAACCAGAACCCACGACGGAACCCACTCCGGTTGAGCAGGAACCAGTCCCAGAACCTACGCCCGAACCTACGCCGGAACAGCCGGTCGAGCAGAAACCCGCCCAGCCCAAGAGCGAATGGGAAGAGCGCGAGGACCTCGACGCAGACCTTGAGGAACCGTTTGACGCCGACGAGACGGAAGGCGCGTGGCGGCCCCGTGCGTACGGCGCACCCTGCATGGAGAACGCCAACGGCGAAGTGGCCTACGATTGGAAGGAAGAGAACGGTCTGCTCGTGGCGGAGGAGGATGGGGAGACCATCAGCGGCGGGCGGGAGAACTTTCAGGACGAGGCGGACGAGGCGCTTGGCAACATCACCGAGGCACTGCCAAGCGTGGAGGGCAACGTGGTCTATTTGCAGACCGGCCCGCTTGAGCCGGGCAAGGCGCCGACGAAGCTTGTCGTCTTCGGCGAGTCGGCGCAGACCATCGCCGGTGCGCTGGACGCGGCCAACGTGACCTATCGCGACAACTTTGACTCCATCGACGAGAAGATCGATGAGGGCAAGGAGACACGGGACGGCGACGCCTACGACGAGAGCCACTACAAGGTGGCCATCAGCGGGAAGAAGAATGTGCAGGCGGCCATTCAAGCGCTCGTTGGGGACAACGGGGACTATGGCGCGGTGGTGTTGCAGGATGAGGGCGGGAGCATCCGCATCATGCTGAACCCGAAGTCGGTGAACATGGAAGGCGTGACGACGCTGGCGCAGGCGCAGGCGGCGAACGAACAGCTGAAGCAGGGCATCGAGGGGCGCAACAAGCAGGCGATTGAGGCGTGGGAGGCGCGGACAGGTCTGAAGTATGACCCGGAGTGGCGGGAGCATATCGTCCGTCCGGACGGCCCGTTCCGCGAGGTGGATGGGAGCATCGTTCGTGAGGGAACGCTCCGCAACGGTGAGTGGGATGGCGAGGTGCGCGAGTACAACGGCGACCGTCTGACCCGAAGCGTCGTCTACAAGAATGGCGTGCAGACCGGCGCGAGCAAGGAGTATCGCTTTGACGGGACACTTGCCGTGGAACGTGTCCCGGGCGAGGACGGGCAGTCTGTCACCGAGATTCATTACGATGCGAGCGGCAAGACGGAGGACTACCGACTTGTGCGTGGCAAGCGGGGCGTGGTGCTCTTCGACAGCCGCAAGCAGGAAGAGGCACAGCCGGAGCCGGCGGCACAACCGGAACCGGAGCAGAAGCCGAGCGCGAAGACGAAGGCGTTTGAACGCGTGCGGGAGCCGATCGGTTCGCAGGGCGGATACATGGAAGGCACCAAGGAGGATGGCCATTGGGTTGGGGAGGTGCGCCTTTTCAATACGGGCAAGGACAAGCTCCCGGCCATGATTGAGCACTATGACAGCTCGGGACGGCTTGAGATTCGGGAGACTATGCATTCCACTGACAGGAGCAAAGTCTATCTCCGAACCTACTTCTATGCTGACGGCTCGTCTATCCAGACGATGTATGCGCCGAACGGAGACCGCGTGCGTAGTGTTTCCATTGACGTCAACGGTCGCGAGACCATCCTCTACAGCAGACAGCTTGAGCGCTTTCGTCAGAATTTGGAAGAGGCGAAGGGAAGCAAGCACTTCCCGAAGGAAGCCATTGACTGGGAGCTGCTTACGTCTGACGACAAAGGCTTGCGGATTGCAGAGGACGTCCTCTTCTATGTCAAGGATCTGGATCGCCAAGACGCTGAGCCCAATCTGGACAAGAAGCAACGCGAGAACGAGCGCAGACGTTCGCAGACCAAGCTCCGCGAGTACAGGAAGAAGGCGCTGGCGTTGCAGGAAGAATTGCAGAAACGTCGCGGGCAGGGCGGAAATGCGGTACAGCCCGCTCCGGGAACGAAGGATTCGTGGGAGGGCAAGGCTATTGAGGCCATCGTCCAAGACATTCGTGCCATTAGAGAGACGCCTCGCGCAGACCATACGAGCCCGTTACTGAAGCCCGGCGCGACTCAACAGAAAGACGGCACCGTTCTTCACGTTGAATCAGAGATCGGGGGCCGAGGCGTACGCGTCTATCGCACCAACAAAAATGGCAAAAAGGTTGGCGAAGAGAAGGTATTTCGCCGTATTTGGAACGACGCCGTAACTGGCAAACCTGAATTCGACGACTTCCTTACGCTCCACGAGTCGACGCGTTACGACGACAATGGCAACCCCGTTGAGATTCTCTCATATGATTCTGACGGCCGCATCCATGGCCGCGAGCGTTTCCGTTCGTGGCGGGATGAGAATGGGGAATGGCACATCAAGTCCGTCGACCATTTCGTCGTAGACGAGGACGGGGTTTACATCGGCCGCGAAGGAAAGACGACGGATGTTTTGCCGCTTGACGTGTTAGACGAATCGAGTGGGCAGGCGGGCAACACGGCCTTGTCCGTGGGCGGGTTTGGGCTGAACGCGAACGCGCGGGCCGAAATGGAGAAGGTGCGCAAGCAGTATGAGGGGACGGACAAGTGGATGAAGGCGCCGAACGGGAAGCCCACGAAGCTGACCAGACGCCTTTGGCTGCTTGTCCGTACCCCGGCGTTCAAGCGTTGGTTCGGCGACTGGGAGAATGACCCGGCGAACGCGAGCAAGGTGGTGGACGAGAACGGCGAGCCGTTGGTGGTGTATCACGGCTCCGAGAACGCGGGCTTCACCGTCTTTGACAGCGACTACTGGGATGAGGATACCATTGGGAACTTCGCCTCATCCGAAGAAGATATCGCAGGAACATACTCTGGTACATCGCTTTTAATCAGAAGTGACATGGGGCAAGGAAAGCGCCAAGGAAACTATGCGCTCTTTCTCAACATTCGCAACCCGCTCATCGTGGACGCACAGGGAAATTACTGGGATGAAATCCCTCCCGAGAACAGAGACGATTACGTTGGGGCTGGGGAGCTAACGGATGAACAGCTTGAGACGTTGGCAGAACGTGCAGGAGTCGACGAAGAGCTTGAAAGAGATGAAGACGGGGAGTTGACATGGCAGGGGCGCAACGACCTTGTAGAGTCTGTAGAATCGGCGTACGCGCAGGACGTGTACGATAGTGACGGGTGGCCGACTGGAGAAACAGAGTCGCCAATCTTTAACAGTGAGACGCTAGAAGCCACATCCGAGCATCGCATCGCCGACTCGACACGCAAAATAGCCAACAGGGCCTTAAAAGATGGGACTGGATATGATGGCGTTATCTTCAGAGACATTGTCGACATTGGGCCGCACAGCCGTCCGTTCTTCCGGCGCGAATCCGACGTGTTCGTCACGAAGGATGGTCAACAGCTCAAGTCCGCGACGGACAACAAGGGCACGTTCGACCCGATGAACCCGGACATCCGGCTTAGCGTCGGTTCGCGGATGGGGAAGTGGGAGGCGGACCCGGGGTTTGCGGCGGTGCGCCCGGCGGAGGTGGGGCGGCAGCGGCGTGCGGGGGCGTATTACCCGGACATCGGCGGGTGGCTGGCGAACACGGCGTTCTCGATCGGGGAGCGGCGGAAGGCGGAGTACCGGGCGGTGATCGAGAAGAAGCGGCCTGACCTGCCTGCCGATGAGGTGGAGCGGTTCATGGGTGAGCTGGACAAGCTGGGGAACACGAAGGCGGAGAAGGCGGCGCTGCATTGGTTCGTGAAGGGCGGACTGCAACTGCCGGAGGATGGGGAGAAGCTGGGCACGGCGCTGAAGACGGCGGAGAAGTTCAAGCTTGACCCGTTTGGGTTTGGTTCGCCGGATGAGTTGCTGGCGGAGGCGGACAGGCGCAACCCGAAGAAGCAGAAGGAAGCCTACATCGACCCGGACACGGTGCCGGAGCTGACGAACAAGCGGGACTTGGGGCACGGCGTGGTGGTGTACGACGTGGAGGACAGCGACGCAGGACAAGAAGCGATGCGGCGGATCATGAACAGCCACCTGGGCAGGAACGCGGACGGCGAGTATTGGTCGCCTTGGTGCCTGCTCACGCCCACGGTCAGCGGCGGCGTGAGCGAGAGCGCGAAGGGTTACTGGAAGGATTACAACACGAGCGGACGCGGCGCGGCCTTCTACAAAGGCAAGCTCGTGGCCTTCCAGTCCAGCAAGAATTACAAGATTGAGTGGTGGGACATGGGCGACAAGAGCCATGGGGCATCTGTGCCGGTCTCGCAAAAAGTTTCGGCCAGAGAGCTTGGTTGGGGAGAGGCCGTGCCTGAAGACGCGATGGCCACACGCGGTTTTGAGGTCAACGAAGAGACGGGTAAAAAGCGCATTTTCGGTTCAAGGAAGGCTGTTGTCAATCGGGACGGCGTCTCCGAGGTTTGGGTTAAACGCGGGAATGGCGGCGTTCCGTGGGCGGAAAGCATTTGGTGGCACAAGGATGGCGAGCCCTTCTTTTTTGAGCGGCGGCAGCTCATAGAAGGGATGGTGCTATTGACGGAACGTAAGACCGGGAAAGGCCTTGGCGATTTAACAAGCTCATACAGACTTGAGAAAAAAAGAGACGGTACCTTTGTTCTTTGGATAACGGCAAAGAACAAAGTTTATTCTTTTATTTCAAGGCCTGACGGCTCGCTAAAGCCTGGCGTTTATACGGATGAAAACCTCAAGCCTGAAGACCTCATCCCGGAGCTTGCCCCAACGGTCGCCTTGCTAAGGACACGGGGGCAACGCGCTGATGTGCGTAATGCCCCGGGGAACACGGCGTTCAGCCTGACGCACAAGGAGCTTCAGGCGATGTCTGCGGTGAACGCGGACGGGGTGAGGCCGATCACTGACAAAGCGCACCTGAAGGAGACGTTCCGGAGGTTTGGCGTCGTTACGAACGGGGACGATGGGAGGAAGGCGCTATTCCCGGCGGCGAGCGCGGGGAAGTTCCTTTCCAATACCGGAGAGCGTGCGGAGTTTATCCTGCCTTTGCTTGGCGACCTTTACCGGACTTCTCGCCATTTGTTCTCGGAGGATGAACACGCCATTGAGAACCATAAAACGCATCGGAACTATCTTAAGTATCACCACTATATCAACAAGGTGGCACGCGATGGGGAAGAGTATTATGTGCGCTTGACGGTGACCGAACAACCCGAGAACAGAAACAGCACGCGCAACGAAGTCCATTCCGGGACGTTCAGTCGAGTGGCCGTATACAATGAGAACGGAGACCTCGTGACCGCTCTTGGTGAAGAACCAAGTGGTGAGAGGAGGCCTCCGTTCATCGACACTAAGATAGCAAACTGGCTGAAGGAAAACAAGCCGTCCGGGAACGTATCGTTTTCCGTTGGGTCTCGTCCCGGGCGTGCGCCGGGGGTGGAGCCGGGCGGGGACGTGCGGGAGGCCGGGGAAGGGGCGTTGGCGTGGCTGCGGCGGAAGTTCGTGCACTCGCAGACGCCGGTCTTTGACGCGGTGCGGCGGGTGATGGGCGTGGGGCGGGAGCCTCCGGACGCGTTGAACGTGGAGGCGGCGGCCAAGAACGTGCACGGCAAGATCCGAGCGCGGCAGGAGGTGCTCCAGCGGGCGTATCTGGAGCCGCTGAAGGCCATTCTGGCACAGCCCGGGATGGACAGGAAGCGATTTGACGACTACGCGCTGGCCCTGCACGCGCTGGAGCGCAACCGGATGATACAGGAGCGCAGCGTGGTGGTCGACCCCACGACCGGCGAGGTGGTGGACTTGGGCGTGGAGGCCGGTTCCGGCGTGACGAACGCGTGGGCCGAGCGTGTGATACGCGAAATCCAGCGCGACCCCTTCGCGGCGCAGTACAAAGAGGCCGCGAACATCTTGGCCGAGATGAACCGCTTTGTGCTGCGCGGGGCGGTGGCCGACGGGTTGCTGACCGAGGCGCAGGCGAAGACGTGGATGCGGCTAAGTCCGCACTACGTGCCGCTGAAGAGCGGCGGGGCGGCGCCCGGAGCCATCCACAAGCGTGCGACGGGGCGTTTCACGCGGCCCGACAGCGTGCTGGTGAACTCCATGCGGCAGGCGTACGCGACGGTGCGCAACGGCGAGCTGAACCGGGTGAACAAGATTATGGCAGACTGGATCCGGGCGTACGACCCCAACGGCGAGAAGCTCGGCGGGACCGTGCCCGAGAGCCACAAGCACGCGAAGATCAAGATGGCCGAGCCGCAGTACGTGCCCAAGGGGAGCACGGCCGAGGCGTTGCTTCGCGAGCGTGGGATTCGTCTGGTCGAGACCGAGGACAAGGGCGGCTACTGGGTGGACACGGGGGTGTTGCCCAATGCGCTCAAGCGAGTGGTGCGCGAAAGCGTGCCGCAGGGCGACGACATCGTGACCTTC
>DVOR01000101.1 GCA_018713405.1 Candidatus Spyradenecus faecavium
CGCGAGGCATCCGCCCTCCCGCCCGCGACCACCGGCGCCGTCACGATTCCGCTCGCCTTGGAGGGCCACCCGGTCTCCGCCCTCGCGCCCTACGCCTTCGCCGGCGTGGCGATTACCGCGGCCACCCTCCCGGCCCCGCTCTCCTGCGGCGAAAGCCTCTTTGAGGGTTGCGACAAGTTGCGCAAGGTCACGCTCCCGGACGGCATGACCGTCCTCCCGCCGGGCACCTTCGCCGGCTGCGACAAGCTCCGCGCCGTACGCCTTCCCGCCGACCTGCGCAGCATCGGCAAAGAAGCGTTTGCGTGGGCCGGTCTCCGCGCGCTTGAGCTCCCGGATTCCGTGCGCACCATCGCGAGCATGGCCTTCCACCGGGCCAGGTTGGTCGAGATACGGATTCCGACGCGCGTCACCTGCCTCCGTCCGCTGACCTTCGCCGACTGCCAACACCTTCGCCGGGTTGTCCTGCCGCCCGGGCTGATTGCCATCGGCCGACACGCCTTCTACCGTTGCCACGATTTGCGCGAGGTGAACTTCCCCGCCGCCCTCAGAGGCATCGGGTACTGCGCGTTCTTGGGGTGCGAACACTTCCGCTTGCCGCCCCTCCCGCCCAACCTGACCATCCTTGAAAGCGCGGCCCTTGGCCACTGCATCTCCGGCGGGCAGGTCGACATCCCCGCCTCCGTCAGGGAACTCCCGGACAACCTCTTCGACAGTTGCCAGGATCTCCGCATCCTCAACGTCGCAAGCCGCGCGACCAAAATCTCCCCCTACATCCTCCCCTCCGGAGCCATCACGCGCATCTTCGTCGCCGGCCGGGAGATCCACCTCCCCAAACCCTAGCCGAATGGCCAAGCGGGACAAAGCCTGCTCAGTCTAGGCGGATGGAGAGTTTGGCGAGCCAGTCTTTCGGGTTGGCGGAGCAGACCTCGTCCACCAGATATTCCTCGTAGGCGTCGCCGACAAGGGTCTCGCCGTGCGCCTCGCAGTGACGCAGCATGGCGGCGTAGGCGGAGGCGATGGCACCCTCGCGATTGCAGTCCGGCACATAACAGCACACGTAACGCCCCGCGGGCAGGACGGCGTTGGCGCGGGTGCGGGTCCGCACACGGATGAAGGCGTGCGTGTACCGTTCGGTCAAGCCCTTGCGGACCTCCTCCAACGGGACGACCCACCCCAGCGGCGCGCCGTAGGCGAGGCCCTTGGCGGCGCAGGCGTTGTAAAAGTCCGTCAAGGGACGGTTGGGATAGTCGGCCTTCTCCTGCGAACCCACCTCGCTGAGGAGCAGGGGGATGGGCTTCGGTTGTTCGACGATGCGAGGGCCAGGGAGCCCACGCGCGCGGCTCGCCTCGTCCAACTGCGCCAGACGCAGGTCCGCCGTGTCGCGGAGATTCCTGAGGCGCTCGATCCGCGCGTCCAACACCTCGCGTTGGTGGCGGAGCAGGTCGCGGGAGCTCGCGGGCGTCAGGCGGTCCAGCCGGGCCTTGATCTCCTTCAGGGAAAGGCCGAGTTCCGCAAGGCTCAGGATGACGCCGATGCGGACCAGGTGCGCCTGCGTGTAGAATCGGTAGCCGTTCGGGGCGACCCGGGCCGGCGGCAACAGCCCGACGTCGGCATAGAAAAGCAGGGTGCGGCGCGGGACCCCAACGATTTTGGAGACCTCGGACAGCGTCAGGAACGGGTGGCGCAACATAATCTTTCCTCTTGACCGTACAGTTACTGGACAGCGTATAGTACCCCATCGTTGACTGAAAAAGCAACTTTGCAAGGAGTGCGGTATGCGTTTGATCCTGGAATTCCTGAAGCCCCATTGGCGCCTGTGCGCGGTGACGATGGCGCTCTCCCTGCTGGACGCCGGCGGGGCCCTGCTCATCCCCACGTTGGTCAGCGACCTCATCAACGGCGCGACCGGCGGGGCGATTGGGTTCGACGGCCTGTTGCGCACGGGCGTCTGGATGGTCGTCGTCGCGACCGTCTCGGGCATCGCGGCGATCGCCGGCGGCTGGGTGTGCGCGGTGCTGACGGCCCGCGTGGGACGCGACCTGCGCGAGGCGGTCTACCGCAAGTCGCTCACGCTCTCGGTCTCGGACTTCCGCGCGTTCGGCGTCTCCTCGTTCACCACGCGGACGACCTCCGACGTGAGCAACATCCGCTTCGCGCTGCTCAACTTCTTCCAGCTGGTCGTGCCGGTGCCCGTGGCCTTTGCCTTCGCGCTGGCGCTGGCCTTCGGCAAGGACTGGGTGCTCGGCGCGTTGCTCGCGGCGGTCTTGGCCGTCATCTGCGCGCTCTCCGTCCCGATCGTCCGGCAGGCCGCCGGCATCTTCCGCCTGCTCCAAAAGCAACTGGACCGCATCGCCACCGTCTTGCTCGAGAACATCACCGGCGTCCGCGTGGTGCGCGCCTTCGACAAATCCGCCCACGAGGAGGCCCGCATGGAGGCGACCTTCGAGGACTACCGCGCGACGGGCGTGCAGACCGTCCGCCTCTTCGCCTTCATGGACGGCTACCTCTTCTCCGCCATCAACCTCTTCATCCTGGCCGTCCTCGCCGTCAGCGGCTTCCGCATCGAGGCGGGGCGCTTCGCGCCCGGCGAC
>DVOR01000102.1 GCA_018713405.1 Candidatus Spyradenecus faecavium
CGAGGCGACGCTGGCCGAGCTCTCGAAGCGGATGGAGGCGCGCGCCTTCGACGTGGACGTGGAGCTGGGGCTGGGCGACGGCGCGGAGACGGTGTTTACGTGCGACCTGACCTTTGACTACGTGAAGATCAACGCGGAGTACACGACATGACGATGGTCGAGCAGTGCATCGAGAAGGCCAACGTCCTCATCGAGGCCGTGCCCTACATCCAGGATTTCCGCGGGAGCCTGGTGGTGGTGAAGGTGGGCGGCAGCGTGATGGAGTCGCCCGAGAACCTGCTGCGCCTGCTGAGCGACGTGGCGTTCATGCGGACGGTGGGCATCAAGGTCATCGTGGTGCACGGCGGCGGCAAGGCCATCAGCCGCGCGATGGCCGAGGCCGGCATCCCGCCGAACTTCGTGCGTGGGCTGCGCGTGACCGACGAGCGGACCATCGAGGTGGTGGAGGAGGTCATCAAGCGGCAGGTGAACGCCAACATCCTCCGCCTGCTGAACGGCAACTTCCACGTGCTGGCGCGCCCGCTCCACGGCGACTGGGTGCTGACGGTGCGCAAGGAGACGGGGATCGACCCCGAGACCGGCGCGACGCTCGACTGGGGCTACGTGGGCCAGCCCACCAAGGTCAAAATCGACTCCATCACCGACATGACCGACGCCGGCGTCATCCCCGTGATCACGCCGCTGGGCCTGGGTGAGGAGGACGGCAAGCTTTACAACGTGAACGCGGACGTGGCGGCGGTGGCGATCGCCAAGGCGTTGCGCGTGCGCAAACTCGTTTTCATCTCCGACGTCCCCGGACTCCTGCGCGACGTCGGGGACCCCACGTCCCTCATCTCCACGCTTCGCGTCGGGAACGTCGCGCGGCTGAAGGAGGAGGGCGTGATCAGCGGCGGGATGATCCCGAAGGTCGACAGCTGCGTCGAGGCCATCGAGGCCGGGGTGCAGCGGGTGCACCTGGTGGATGGCCGGATGCCACACTCCCTGCTGCTTGAAATCTTCACGAAACAAGGCGTAGGAACGGAGATCAAAGCCGATGAGTGAGAAGACCCAAGACATCGCGAACCTGTACGATCTGTGCCTGATGCACACCTATACCCCTGCCATCGCCCTGATCGAGGGCCACGGCAGCAAGGTGACGGGCATGGACAACATGCAGTACATCGACCTCACCGCCGGCATCGCCACCCTCGCCTGCGGGCACTGCCACCCGAAGGTCACCGAGGCCATCGTCAACCAGGCCAAGCTGCTGCCCCACTGCTCCAACCTCTATTACAACACCAACATGGCGTTGCTGGGCCAGCGCCTCTCCAAGCTCTCGGGCGGGTACAAGGCGTTCTTCGTCAGCACCGGCGCCGAGGCCAACGAGAACATGGTCAAGATCGCCCGCCTCTGGGGCAAGGAGCGCGGCGGCCGCTACGAGGTCATCACCTTCAACAAGAGCTTCCACGGCCGCACGCTGGCCATGTGCGCGGCCACGGCGCAGACCAAGATCCAGGACGGCTTCGACCCCCTGCCCACGGGCTTCGCCTACGCGGACTACAACGACCTGGAGTCCGTCAAGGCCGCCATCAACGACCGCACCGTGGCCGTCATGCTCGAGCCCGTGCAGGGCGAGGGCGGCGTGATCCCCGCCGACCCCGCGTTCCTCCAGGGCCTGGCCGACCTCTGCAAGGAGCGCGACCTGCTCCTGCTCTTCGATGAGATCCAGACCGGCATGGGCCGCACCGGCACCCTCTTCGCGTGGGAGGACACGCCCGTGAAGCCCGACCTCTTCACGCTGGGCAAGGCGCTGGGCGGCGGCCTGCCGCTGGCGGCCGTCCTCGCGCGCCCCGACGTCGCGGCGCTCGTCAAGCCCGGGATGCTGGGCACCACCTTCGGCGGCAACCCCTGCGCCTGCGCCGCCGGCCTGGCCGTGCTCGACGTCATCGACCAGGATGGCCTGCTGGCGCGCGCCAAGGCCACCGGCGCCCAGCTCCGCGAGGGCCTCGAGGCCTTCGCCGCCACCTACCCGCAGATCCTCGCGGTCCGCGGCAAGGGCCTCCTCATCGGCATGGTCGTCGAAGGCTCCGCCAAGGAGGTCGTCGACGCCTGCCGCAACTTCGGCGCCCTCTGCTGCACCGCCGGCGAGCACGTGGTCCGTTTCATCCCGCCGCTGAACATCCCCGAGAAGGATGTCGCCGAGGCCCTCGACATGATTTCCGACGCCCTGGAACAGCTCTGGGGCGACGCCAACTGACACCCTCAACCGAAAGGAATCCCACCCATGGCACTGCGCAATCTCATCACCGCCGGCATCGTCACCGCCGCCGCCCTCGTCGCCACCGCGGCCACCGCCGCCGAGGTCGCCGAGAAGGGCGCCGAGCTCGGCAAGTGGACCAGCGACGCCCCCGCCGCCCAGGAACTCTCCAAGACCTCCGGCAAGCCCCTCTTCATCCAGTTCACCGGCTCCGACTGGTGCGGCTGGTGCAAGCTCATGGACGGCAAGGTCTTCTCCTCCCAAGAGTGGGCCGACTACGCCAAGGGCAACCTCGTCCTCCTCTACGTCGACTTCCCGCGCGGCAAGCAGCAGAGCAAGGAGCTCAAGGAGCAGAACGAGAAGCTCTCCGAGCAGTACGGCATCGGCGGCTTCCCCACCTACATCATCCTCGACGCGCAGGGCAAGCAGCTGGGCCAGCTCGGCGCCAGCCAGGACGCCACCGCCCAGGGCTTCATCGACCAGGTGAAGGACGTCCTCATCGCCCAGGACCTCGAGACGCTCCTCTCCGCCGAGGACCTCGCCGCCTACAAGGCCGTCGAGGCCGAGCTTGCCGGCCTCGAGAAGAAGGTCGAGGCCTGGCAGGCCAAGCTCCAAAAGGAAGCCCAGGCCTTCCAGACCACCTTCGACGCCGCCAACGCCAAGCGCGACGCCCTCATGGAGAAGGCCCGCGCCGCCGCCAAGGCCGCCAAGTGAGGCCCCGCCCCACGCCCTCCGAAAAGGCCCCGCCCCCGCGGGGCCTTTTTCGTCCCCCCGGGCGACGCGGTAGGACGAGACGCGGCAGGACGAATGGGATTGCGTGGTGCAAAAGGAAGGGGAGGAGAGGAAAACAAGGGGAAGGGTGTGGGGCGCTGCCCCACGCCCCGGCAGGGCGAAGTTCGCCCTGCACCCCCGGCACGTCCTGTGGACGTGCCTGACCGGGCCATGCCAGGCGATACGGTAGGACCAATAGGACAAATGGGACCAATAGGACGGCGTGCGACGACACGCAGGATACACAGGTAGAAGCGTGGCAGTGTGACAGGGCCTCGCCGGTCGCCCCCGCAGGGGCGTTTCGTTCTCTGTTTCCGTTCTCCGTTCCCCGGGACGCCGCAGGCGTCCGTCCCGTCTCAGGGGAGGAGGGGGGCGTCGGGGTGGCGGTCGCGGAAGCGGCGGAGCTCGCTGTCGGAGAAGAGGCAGAAGCCGGCGGGGTTGGCTTTGAGGATGGCTTGGATGAGGGCGCGGAGGTCGCCGGGGCGGTCGTAGAAATCGGGGATGTGGAGGCCGGGGAGGATGGGGAAGGCGCCGCCGACGGCGGCTTGGGCCTCGCGGAGACGGTCGAGGACCCAGGGGTCGCCCTCGTCGTAGAAGGAGGCGTAGTCCATGGGGAGGGCGAAGTCGAGCCGGAAGCGGGCCCAGTCCTGGTAGACCATCTTGGCGGCGAGGCGCGGCGTGGGGAAGACGGCGGCGCCACAGGGCTTGCCGGCGGCGCGGACGGCGTCGGCGACGGTGTTGGCGACGGCGGCGACCTGGGTCAGGCGGAAGTCCGCCCAGGCGGGGTCGGCGGGGTCGGGCTCCTTGCCGAAGGCGGCCTTGCAGCGAGGGCAGTAGCAGAAGTCGTAGGGCGGGAGGAGGGTGGACATGTCGAGGCCGTAGGTGGGCCAGAGGGCCTTGGGGAGGACGACGTCGGGCAGGCGGATGTAGTCGAGCTGGACGGCGTCGACGCCGGGGAGCGCGGCGAGTGCGCGGGCCTTGTCGGCGAGGTAGGCGCGGACCTCGGGGTGGGTGGGGCAGAGGAACTGGTAGTAGGCCACGAAGGGGCGGTCCTCGGGGCGGAAGGTGGATTTGCCCTCAAGGCTGACGGCGTGCCAGTCGGGGTGGGCGAGGGCGACGGGATCGTCGGGGCGGTTGAGGGCCCAGAGCCAGGCGACGGCGCGGAGGCCCTCGGCGTCGGCCCAGCGGGCGACCTTGGCGATGTTGGCGTCGGCGCCGCCGAGGATGAGGGTGGTGACGCCGGCGGCCTTCCAGGCGCGGAGGTCGGCGGGGGAGAGGTCGGGATTGTCGGCGTGGACCCAGAGGCCGACGGTGGGCGGGAAGGCCTCGGGCGTGCCAACGGGGTTGGCGGAGAGGCGGACGCGGCCCCAGTGCTCGGGGGCGTGGATGGTGGCCTGGCGGGTGGGCGCCCAGACGGTGTTGCGCTCGTCGCCGGGGGCGGGGTGGTCGACGCGCGAGAAGTTCATGCGCATCTCGGCGCCGGGGGGCGGGGGCGTGCCGGCGCGGGGATGGTTGGAGTGGCCGACAATGGAGGCCCAGGGCCAGGCGATCTCGACGCACCAGCCCTGGTCGTCGGTGTCGTCGTTGAGGGTGCCCTGGAGGGTGACGGCGGTCTTCAGGCCCTTGATGTCCCAATCGTGCAGGGCCAGGCACTCAGGGTCGCGGTAGGGCGCGGTGAGGAAGAGGTCCCAGACGGTGCCCAGCTGGTTGATCTCCAGCTCCAGATAGTCGCGGCCGCGGGCGAAGGGGTCGATGAACACCTCGAAGTCGTCGTCGCGGTAGATGACGCTGTCGCGCTCGGTGAGGGTGGCGCGGAGGCGCTTGGCGGGGAGGCGCGCGGCGACGTAGAGACACGCGTCGTCGTAGGCCATGCGGATGTCGGCGGCGTAATCGCTCGGGCCGCCGGAGAGGTCGCGCAGGGGGGAGGCGGGCGCGGCCTTGGCCCAGGTGGGCTCGTCGAGCACGCCGTCCACCGCGATGGGGCCGGCGGTCCGTTGCAGGAGATAGGTGGGCGCGGCGGGGGCCGTCCCGGCGAGGAGCGTCAAGGCGGCCACGGCGGCCAAGCGGGCGAAGGTGTGCATGGGCTTATTCGTAGTCGATGCGTTCGATTTTGACGATGACGGGGCGGGTGCCGTCGTTGCAGCACGTGATCATGGTGTTCTCCTGGGCCATCCAGCCCTCCATGATGGAGCCGCCCTGCAAGCCGGCGTAGATGTAGCGGGAGATGGCGTCCCAGAGTTCGGAGCAGAAGGGCATCTTGGGCCCACCGGCGACGGTGTCGGGGTTGCCGTTGGTCTTGACGAGGGTGTTGAGGCCCAGGTGCCAATAGTCGTCGCGGCCTTCGTCGCGCATGAAGATGAACTCGTCGCCGACGTTGTAGCAGGGGCAAGGCCCGGACTCGGGGTCTTTGCAATACTGCCGCTGGAGCTCGGGATAACACTTCTTGTCGAGGATGGTGACTTTGACCTTGTGTTTCATGGCACAGCGCTCCTTTCTCTCTCGGGAGACGCCGCGCGACCGGCGCGCGGGTTCACGGCGTTATTGTAGCACAAGGCAAGGCCCCCCGCCCGAAACCCTAAGGGGTCCGAGCCGAAACCCTAAGGGGTTCGACCCAAAACCCTAAGGGTTTCGCCCCAGACCCTTAAGGGTTTCGGAAAATCATCTGCACTTATTTGGAGTGGGAGGGTGTGGGGCGCTGCCCCACGCCCCGGCAGGGAGAAGTTCTCCCTGCACCCCCGGCACGTCTGCGACGTGCCTGCCCGGGACGCGCCCGGCGGCGCTCAGGAGATTCAGGAGGTTCACGAGATTCAGGAGCGCCCCTGCGGGGCGACGGACGAGGCCGCCAGCCAAGCTTCCAAGCCTCCAAACTTCCAAACTTCCCTTCCCGCGTCCTGCGTGCGGCAGCACGCCCTTAATCTGCTCCCAATCTGCGAAATCTGCGGTTCCCCTGCGCCGTGTTGCGCTGTGTCCCCCAACTTCCCCGGGCACTACTGGGCACACGGAATCCTGACGGTGGGGGAGGGGGAAGGTGTGGTATAATGGTGGGGAACTCTAGCTGAAAGGAGCGTTTCGTATGCGCGTGTTGATGATCGGCGCCGGCGGCGTCGGGAGTGTGGTGGCCCATAAGCTGGCGCAGGCGCCGGAGGTGTTCGCGGACATCCTCCTGGCCTCGCGCACGAAGAAGCGCGTGGACGAGCTGGCGGCGCAGCTGCCGCGCCCCGTGCAGACGGCGCAGGTGGACGCGGACGACGTGCCGGCGCTGACCGCGCTCATCAAGGACTTCAAGCCCGACCTGGTGATGAACATCGCCCTGCCCTACCAGGACCTGCACATCATGGACGCCTGCCTGGCCGCGGGGGTGGATTACCTCGACACGGCGAACTACGAGCCGCCGGACGTGGCGAAGTTCGAGTACAAGTGGCAGTGGGCCTATGACCAGCGTTTCAAGGACGCGGGCCTGATGGCGCTCCTGGGCTCGGGCTTCGACCCGGGCGTGAGCTCCGTCTTCTGCACGTACGTCCAGAAGCACTACATCCCGCAGATCAAGCAGATCGACATCATCGACTGCAACGCGGGCAGCAACGGCCATCCCTTCGCCACGAACTTCAACCCCGAGATCAACATCCGCGAGGTCTCGGCCAAGGGGCGCTATTGGGAGGCCGGCAAGGGCTTCGTGGAGACGGAGCCGCTCTCGGTGAAGCAGCCCTTCGAGATGCCCGAGGGCCTCGGCACGCTCAACACCTACCTGATGTACCACGAGGAGCTGGAGTCGCTGGCCAAGCACATCCCCGGCCTGGAGCGCGCCCGCTTCTGGATGAGCTTCTCGGACAACTACCTCAAGCACCTGGAGGTGCTGAAGAACGTGGGCATGACCCGCATCGACCCCGTGGTGTACGAGGGCCACGAGATCGTCCCCATCCAGTTCCTCAAGGCCCTCCTGCCCGACCCCGCGACCCTGGGGCCCGTCACCAAGGGCAAGACCTGCATCGGCTGCCAGGTGCGCGGCCTGGACTTCGACGGCAAGCCCAAGACGGTCTACATCTACAACATCTGCGACCACCAGGAATGCTACAAGGAGGTCAAGTCGCAGGCCATCAGCTACACCACCGGCGTGCCGGCGATGGTCGGCGCCAAGATGATGCTCACCGGCAAGTGGCGCGGCAAAGGCGTCTTCAACATGGAGCAGTTCGACCCCGATCCCTTCCTGGAGGATTTGGCGAAGTACGGCCTGCCCTGGAAGGTCATCGAAGGCGAGGTCTTCCACCGTGACTGACGACGTGCGTGGGGCGCTCGCCGCGGCCAAGGCCGCCGCCCGCGCCGTGGGCCTTCTCCCCGACGCCGCGCGCCGGGGCCTCCTCCGCCGCATCGCCGCCGATCTGCGGCGCGGGGAGGCCGCCCTCCTCGCCGCCAACGCCGAGGACCTGGCCGCCCTCCCGGCGGATTACCCCTTCCGCGACCGCCTCCTGCTCACGCCCGAACGCGTCGAGGCCATGGCCGCCGGCGCCGAGGCCGTCGCCGACCTGCCCGACAACCTCTGGCAGACCCTGGAGGAGCGCGACCGCCCCAGCGGCATCCACCTGCGCCGCGTGCGCGTGCCCCTGGGCGTGGTCGCCTGCGTCTACGAGGCCCGCCCCAACGTCACCGTCGACGTGGCCTGCCTCTGCCTCCGCACCGGCAACGCCGCCGCCCTCAAGGGCGGCAAGGAGGCCGCCCGCTCCAACGCCGCCCTCGCCGCGACCCTTGCCGACGCCCTCCGCGCCGAGGGCCTCCCAGAGGCCGCCGTCACCCTCCTGCCCCCCACCCACGAGGCCGCCGACGCGCTCATGGCCGCCGAGGGCCTGGTCGACGTCCTCATCCCCCGCGGCTCGGCCCGTCTCATCCGCGCCGTCCGCGAGCAGGCCCGCGTCCCCGTCATCGAGACCGGCGCCGGCGTCTGCCACGTCTACGTCCACGCCGACGCCGACCCCGCCCTCGCCGCGCGCGTCATCGATAACGCCAAGACCCGCCGCGTCTCCGTCTGCAACGCGCTCGACTGCCTGCTCGTGCACCGCGCCTGGGCCGACCGCCTGGACGACCTCCTCGCCCCCTGCCGCGCCAAGGGCGTCACCCTTCACACGGCGCCCGAGGACTGGGGCCGCGAGTGGCTCTCGATGAACCTCTCCGTGCGCGTGGTCGAGGGTTTGGACGAGGCCCTCGCCCACATCGCCCGCTTCGGCTCCGGCCACAGCGAGGCCATCGTCACGCGGAGCCCCGAGGCCGCCGAGCGCTTCCGCCGCGAGGTCGACGCCGCCTGCGTCTACGTCAACACCCCCACCTCCTTCACCGACGGCGGCGAGTTCGGCCTCGGCGCGGAGGTCGGCATCTCCACCCAGAAGCTCCACGCCCGCGGCCCCATGGGCCTCGACGCCCTCACCTCCTACAAATGGCTCATCGACAGCCAGGGAGCCACCCGCCCATGACCGTCAACCCCCGCATCGTCAAGGCCGCACTCCGCAAGGAAGCCCGCGTCAAACGCGCCGCCGCCCACGCCGCGGACCCGGATCCGGACGTTGAGCACATCGCCGGCCTCGTCCTTTCCCGCGTCCATCTCCTCGGCGGCCCCTACAAGGCAGGCCACCTGATCGCCACCTACCTCAGCGTCGGCGACGAGTTCCCCACCAAGCGCCTGAACGGCCTCCTCGTGGAGGCCGACCAGGCCCTCTGCGTCCCCGCCTGGGACAAGGAGAAGCGTTGCTACGTCTGGTCCTTCCTCGAAGGCCACCTCGTCGAAGGCCCCCACGGCATTCTCCAGCCCGCCGAGATCTTCCCCGTCCGCAAGCCCGAGCACATCGAGCTTGCCATCGTCCCCGGCCTCGCCTTCTCCCCCGACGGCGCCCGCCTCGGCCACGGCGCCGGCATCTACGACCGCCTCCTGAAACCCCTCGAGGAGACCCGCTTCACCACCCTCGTCGGCCTGTGCTACGACGCCCAGCTCGTCCCCGGCATCCCCCTCGAGGACCACGACGCCTTCCTGCCCTTCATCGCCACCGAGACGCGCCTCATCGACGTCTCCCACCCGGAGGACTGACCCCATGAGCCAACCCACCGTCGCCATCGTCGGGGCCGGCCACGCCGGCGTCGAGGCCGCCTTCGCCCTCGCCCAGGCCGGCGCCGCCGTCACCCTCTTCTCCGCCGAGCCCGGCCTCCCCTACTTCCGGCCCCGCCTCATCGCCGTCGCCTTCGGCCAGGCCGAGCCAGACGCCATCGCCATCAAGCCCCAAAAGGCCTACGACGACGCCGGCATCGCCCTCCGCCACGAGCCCGCCACCGCCGTCGACCCCGCCGCCCGCACCGTCAACGGCCAGGCCTTCGACGGCCTCGTCGTCGCCACCGGCTCGCACCCCTTCGTCCCCCCCTTCAAGGGCGAGCGCGCCCGCGCCCGCACCCTCTGGACCCTCGCCGACGCCCTCGCCATCCGCGAGGCCGCCGCCCCCGGCAAGGCCCTCACCGTCATCGGCGGCGGCGTCCTCGGCCTCGAGGCCGCCCTCCGCGCCGCCCAGGCCGGGCTCCGCGTCACCGTCGTCGAATCCGCCCCCTTCCTCGTCGGCGGCGCCCTGGGCGACTGCGAGGCCACCCTCCGCCGCGCCCTCGAGGCCAAGGGCATCGCCCTCAGCGTCGGCGTCGGCGTCGCCGAGATCGCCCCCGACGGCCTTGCCCTCGCCGACGGCCGCGTCCTCCCCGACGACCTCCTCCTCTGCTCCACCGGCGCCCGCCCCAACGGCCCCGCCGCCGGCCAGCAAGGCTACCTCAAGACCCGCGGCGACCTCTCCATCGCCCCCTGCGCCTACGCCGCCGGCGACCCCGCCGAGCCCCCCGCCGACCGCCCCACCTGCTCC
>DVOR01000103.1 GCA_018713405.1 Candidatus Spyradenecus faecavium
CGCGGGCGATGGCCGCGCCCAGCGTGGCGTTGGTCGGCGGGTTCTCGGCCAACGCCTTGGCGCGCGCCTCGATCTCGGCGAAGCGCGGCGTGCCCCAGAGGGAGACCAGGTCGGTGTCCTGGCGGAGCTTGCGCGCGTCGGTGAAGCCGAGCTCGACGGCCTTGGCGAGCATCTCCAGCGCCTCGTCCTGCCGCCCGTCGAGGGCGCAGACGCAGGCGATGTTGTAGTGCCAGTTCGCGTCGTTCGGGAAGAGCTTGGCCGCCGCCCGCGCGGCCGTCTCCGCCGCGAAGCGGTCGCCGCGCTGCGCCGCGCCGATGAACTGCTGAAGATAGAAACAGTGCCGGGGGAAAAGCCTCGGCATGTCAAAGACCGACTGCGCCCCCGCGAGGCCCGCAAAGGCGAGCGCCGCAAGCGCGACGAAACGCTTCCAACGTGTCATGGTTCCTGTCGTCATCCTGGCCTTGTTCACATTCCTGGGTATATGCTACCACATTTCCCCGCCCACGCAAAGGGGAGACAGGATTGTGCCGGGAAAAGTTTGGGGGACGCGGGGTCAGGCTTCCGGGTCGGGGAGGGCCTGGGCGATGTAGGGGGTGACGCCCCAGAAGTCCTTGAGGGCGTGGTATTCGGCGATGGCCTCGCCGAGGCCGGGGCGCAGGCCGCGCTGGGCGCGGATGAGGATGTTGCGGCCGGTGGCCTCCTGGGAGACGAACTCCATGACGGCGGCGCGGTAGCCGCAGATGCGGAGGACCTGGGCGCGGAAGGTGTCGGTGAGGAGGTCGGCGAGGCGTTCGCGGAGGATGCCGTGGCGCAGGAGGGCGCGCATGGGGCCGCCGCCGACGAGGGCGTGGTGGAGCTCGTGTTGGCAGCAGGGGACGCAGAGGATGCGTTGGGCCTTGGCGCGGATGGCGAGGATGAGGGCGTCGTCGGTGTCGGTGTCGCAGGCGTGGAGGCTCATGACGAGGTCGGGGGCCTGGGGGCACTGGACGTCTTGGATGGCGGCGCAGCGGAACTCGACCTGGCCCTCGAGGCGGAGGGCCTGGGCCATGGCGCGGGCGCTCTCGATGACGCCGGGGTTGCGGTCGATGCCGAGGGTGGAGACGTTGGGCCAGCCCTTGGCCTGGGTGAGGTAGGCGTGGAGGGCGAGGGTGAGGTAGGCCTTGCCGCAACCGCAGTCGACGATGAAGAAGGCGGGGGGCGGGGCGTCGGGGAGGAGGGGCTCGAGGGCGCGGAGCAGGGCGTTGACCTGGTCGTACTTGCCGCGCATGGAGGCGCGGATGGCGCCGTCGGAGGCGGCGATGCCGAGGACGCGGAGGAGAGGCGCGGAGTCGAAGTCGGTGAGGGGCTGGCGCTTGGCGCGGTCGTTGCCGGCGGGGGCGGTGGGCGCCGCGGGGGCGGCCTTGGGCTTGCCGCGTGAGACGAGGGGGGTGCCGCGCTTGTTCACGCGCACGTGGAGGTCGCCTTCGAGGGTGACGAGGTGGAGCTCGCGCTTGCCGGTCTGGGCGAGGATGTCCTCGAGGCCCTTGCGGGCGGCTGGCTCGGTGAGGTTGCGGGTCTTGGATTGGGTGCCGTCGCGCATCTCGGCCTGCCAGAGGTCCTCGCCCTTGATGCGGACGGGGCGGAGGGAGATGCGGAAGGGCTGGCCTTCGCGGGTGAGGGTCTGGGTCAGGCGGATGAGGCCGGGGGCGAAGACGCGGCGGCGGATCTCGTCGGCGAGCGGTTGGGGCAGGTCCATGGGCATGGCGGGGGCTGGGTTGCGGGGCGCCGGTCAGCGGCGTTTCTTTTTGTTGGGTTTGCGTTTGACGCGGACGGCGACGTCGTGGCGGAGGCCGACGTGGCGGCGGAGGTGCGCGGGGGAGGAGTCGCGGTCGCGGAGCTGGGATTTGTAGAGGGTCCAGCCGGGGGTGAGGAGGAAGGCGAGGCCACAGACCCACATGGAGGGGAGGAGGAGGTTGTGGTTGCCGGTGAACTCGCTGACCATGAGGATGGCGGCGAGGGGGGTGCGGACGGCGGCGGTGAGATAGGCGGCCATGCCGAGCATGGCGCAGTTGGCCAGGGAGACGCCGAGGCCGGGGAAGAGGAGGGCGAAGCAGGCGCCCGCGCCCGCGCCGTAGGCCGCGCCGCAGAAGAGGGCGGGGCCGAGCATGCCGCCGGCGCCGCCGCTGCCGACGGTGAAGCTGGTGGCGATGGCCTTGACGGCGCCGAGCGCGAGGAGGAGCCCGATGGCGTGGGGGGCGAAGGCGTCGAGGGCGGCCGCGTTGGGGAGGAGGGTCTGCTGGATGGTGCCGTAGCCGGTGGAGAGGATCTGGGGGAAGACGAGGGCGATGGCGCCGACGAGGAGGCCGCCGATGGCGGGCTTGGCCCAAGGGGGAAGGGTGAGGCGGCGGAAGACAATCTCGGTCTGCCGGAAGAAGAGGATGTTGAAGCGGACGGCGGCGGCGATGAGGAAGGCGAGGAGGGCGTAGAGCAGGAACTTGAGGGGCGAGGCGAAGGTCTCGCCGGGCGTGGCGAAGACGGGCTCCCAGCCGAAGACGCAGGCGTAGGTCATGTAGGCGATGGTGGAGGCGACCATCGAGGGGATGAGGACGTCGCCCTCCAGGTCGAAGCCGCGGTAGAGGACCTCGGCGGCGAAGAGCGCGCCGGCCATGGGCGCGCGGAAGATGGCGCCGATGCCGGCGGCCATGCCGGCGGCCAGGAGGACGCGCCGCTCGTAGACCGAAAGGCGGAGGACGTGCCCGACGAGGGCGCCGCAGGTGGCGCCGATCTGCGTGATGGGGCCCTCGGCGCCGGCGGAGCCGCCCGTGCCGATGACGAGGGAGGAGGCGACGATCTTGACGGGCGCGACGGCGGGGGGGATGTCGACGTCGGAGCGGTGGTAGGCCGCGATGACGGTGTCGGTGCCGTGGCCGCCGGCGGAGGGGGCGAAGCGCCGGGCCACCAGGCAGGCGAGGAGCGCGCCGCAGGCCGGCAACAGCAACGTCGCGAGCGCGGAGAGGAAGGGCGGGATGGGCAGGCGGACGGGGTGCGCGAGCGGCACCTCGCCGGCGGCCAGGGGCAGGTTGGTCTGGATGAGGGTCTCGAGGGCGAAGACGCGGACGTACTCGATGGCGGAGAAGAAGGCGATGGCCAGGAGCCCGGCCAGGAGGCCGACGGCTGCGGCGATGCCGACGATGCGCCCCATGCGCAGCGTCTCGCCCTCGGCGGGCACCCAGAAGCGCAGCCAACGCCAAGACTGCCGGCCCCCGCGAAGGAGGTCGGCCGTCGGGATGGCGCGCGGCAGACGGGGCATGGGGCCCTCGGTCAGTCGCGGAGGATCCTGCTGAAGAATTGGCCGAGGGGGATGACGCCGATGAGGCGGCCGTCCTTGTCCAGGACGTAGCTCTTCACGGCGTTGCGCTCGGCGAGGTCGGCGGCGATTTCGCGCGCCGGCGTGTCGACGCGGCAGGTGGAGACGTCGGTGTTCATGGCGTCGCGGACACGGGTGCGGTGGGCCTCGCGCATCCGGGCGGCCAGGGCCTCCATGGTGGAATCCAGGTCGTTCTTGGCGCCGGGGAAGAGCTTGCGCAGGCCCTTCGGGATGAAGCAGCCGAGCAGGGCGTGGGTGTCGACGGCGCCGACCAGGCGGCCCTCGTCGTCGACGATCGGGATCTCCACCTTGTCGCCGCCCATGATACTCTCCAGGGCGCCCGCGAGGGGGGCGTTGGCCGAGAGGACCTCGGGGTTGGCGGTCATGAGGTCGCCGGCGCAGATGTACTCGGGCAGCTTCATCTCGCTGCGGCGGAGGAAGCGGATGATCTCGCCGGGGTCGCGCATGGCGGCCAGGCGGTCGACGGCGCCGGGCTCGCGGAGCAGGTTGGCCAGGGCGCGGAGGATCTGAAGGTAGCGCGCGGGCTGATGCTCGGGCACCAACAGGAGGAAGACCAGGCGCACCGGGACGTCCGTCTCGGCCGAGGGGATGCCGGAGGGATAGACGCCGAGCGCGAGGTAAGGGCGCTCGATGCCCTCGATGCGGGCGTGCGGCAGCGCGACGCCGTCGCCGACGACCGTGGGCGAGACGCGCTCGCGCCGCAGGACGGCGTCGATGATGGGCTCGGCCTTGACGCCGGGCAGGTGGTTGGCCACGATCAGCCCGGCCAGGGCGTTGACCATGTTGTAGAAGGACGGCACCGTCTGCTCAATGACGATGTCCCCCTCGGAGAAGAAGGAGCTGAGGTAAATCGCGTTCGTTTCGGACATCTTGGTTTCCCTTCGTTACCTTTGCCTCTAGGATAACACAAACCTGCGCGCGTTGCACGCGGCTCAGAGCAGCCCCAGGTTGCCGAGCAGGTAGTGCGGGAGGTCCTCGACGGCGATCGGCGTGGCCAGGGGCTCGCCGAGGGTCGGCGGCTCATGGCTGGCCGGCGAGAACGGCACCAGCACGTCCTGCCCGCCCAGCTTGCGGCACTGGAAGCCGAACTTCGCCGCCGGGTGCGCGGTGCAGCTGTTGGGGCAGCCGCTGATGCGGACCTCGGTGGTGACGATGCGCGCGAGGGCCTGGCGCTCCGGCGTGTCGGCCGGGAGCCACGCGTCGAGGGCGCGGGCCAGGCGCTCGCCGATGCGCGGGGAATCGGCCGCGCCGATCTTGCACACGGTGTTGCCGATGCACGTGGGGATGTGCCCGACGTAGGAGCGCAGGGTCAGGTCGAAATCCGGGAAGTCCCGCAACAGCGCCCCGTGCAACGCCGTGAGGCACTGCCGGTGGACGCGCGGGATGATGAGGTCCTGCGCGACGTGCAGCTGCAGCCGCGTCAGCCCGAACCGCCGCAGGAAGCCGCAGAAGCGCACCAGCATCGGCTGGGTGAAGTTCCCGAACGGCACGAAGAGCCGCACCGCGAACGTGCCGTCCGCGAGCGGCTCGCAGGCGACGGCCTTCCAATCCTCGAAGCCCTCCGCGGCCGGCTCGCCCTCGGGGAGCGTCGTCAGCGGATAGGCCTCGGGCGTCAGGCCCGCCTCCGGGCACTTGGGGTAGCCCCGCTCGTCGGCACGGTCGTAATACTCGCGGAAGAGCGCGGCCAGCCCCTCCTCACCCAGCTTCGCCCGCAGGAAGCGCAGGCGCGCCGTCGCGCGGCAGGCCCGGTCGCCGTGGTCATGGAAAAGCGCCGTCACCGCCATCGCCACGCGGATGCACTCCTCCGCCGGGAGCGCCTCGAAGAGGCGGAACGCCACGCGCGGCTTGTTGCCGATGCCGCCCGCCAGCCACGTCTCGAAGCACCGCTTCCCGTCCTTCATCGTCGCGACGAAGCCCAGGTCCTGGATGGCGCACAGCATTCGGTCCGCCGCGCGGTCGGCGAAGGCGATCTTGATCTTCCGCGGCAACGCATAGGCCGTGTCGAAGGTATAGAAGGCGTCGGACAGCGCCCGCGCGTAGGGCAGCACGTCAAAGACCGTGTCCGCGTGCAGCCCGCTGTTCGGGTTCACCAGCACGTTCCGGAACGTGTTGCCGCCGCCCCCGCGGAACCGCAACCCCGCCGCCTCGCAATCCGCCAGGCACGCCTCCACGTCCGTCGGCGCCACGCCATGCAGCTGGATCGCCTGACGCGTGGTGATGTGCGCGTAAGGCACGCGATACTTCGCGAGCAGCCCCGCCACCGTCTCCAGGTCCCCCAGCGTCACGATGCCGCCCGTCCGGCGGATCCGCATCATCACCGCGTCGTCCCGCTGCTGGTAGATGCCGAAGTTCGACGACACCGCCTTCAATTGGAGCGGCGTGATCTTCTTGGCGTTGAAATCGGCCCAGGCGCCGATCAGCTCGTCGTGGTATCCCATGGATTCTCCTCAAAACGGGTTTCGCCACTCAGTATACCACAATCGCCCCCTCCTCCGCCCGCCTCAAGCCCCGAATCGGCCACTCGGCGGATCGCCCCCTTCAAGGGGAGGATTCCAAATAAGTGCAGATGATTTTCCGAAACCCTTAAGGGTTTGCCTCAAAACCCTTAGGGTTTTGGGTCGAACCCCTTAGGGTTTCGCCTCCGACCCCTAAGGGTTTGGTGGGGGGCCTTTGCCGCGAAGAGGCAAAAGAAAGGCAAGGGCCGGGGCGCTTCGCCGTTCGGCCCGGCGGGGTCACTTGAGGGATTCGGCCTTCTCCTCGAGGGTGAGATACTGCTCCACGGCGGCGTCGAGGGCGGACTGCGTCTGGGCGAGGTCGGCGGAGAGCGCGGCGTAGTCGGCGCCGGGCTCGGCGAGGCGCGCGTTGAGGTCGGCGACCTTGGCCTCGAGGGCCTCGATCTCGCCGGGGAGGGTGTCGAGGAGGCGGCGTTCCTTGTAGGAGAGGCGGGTGGCGGCGTTGTCGCGCTTGGGTGCGGCGGGCTTGGACGCGGCCTCGGGCGCGGGCTTGGGCGCGGCGGCCTGGCGGGCGGCCTCCTGGCGGGCCTTGGCGGCCTGCCAATCGCTGTAGCCGCCGGGATAGGCGGTGACGCGGCCCTCCTCGACGACGAGGACGGAGGTGGCGACGTGGTCGATGAAGTCGCGGTCGTGGGAGACGAGCAGGAGGGTGCCCTGGTAGTTGGCGAGCTGCTCCTCCAGCAGCTCCAGGGTCTCGACGTCGAGGTCGTTGGTGGGCTCGTCCATCACCAGGAGGTTGCCGGGGTTGAGGAAAAGCCGCGCGAGGAGGAGGCGCGCGCGTTCGCCGCCGGAGAGGGCCTTGACGGGGGTGCGGGCGCGCTGGGGCGTGAAGAGGAAGTCGCCGAGGTAGCCGTAGAGGTGCTTGCGGACGCCGCCGACGGTGACGAACTCCTTGCCCTCGGCGACGTTCTCGGCGACGGTGGCCTCGGGGTCGAGGGCGGCGCGGAGTTGGTCGAAGAAGGCGGGCTTGACGTTGCTGCCCAGGCGTTGCTCGCCGGCCTGCGGGGTCAGGCGGCCGAGGATGAGGTTGAGGAGGGTGGACTTGCCCGAGCCGTTGGCGCCGATGATGCCCACGCGCTCGCCGCGCAGGATGCGCAGGGAGACGTCGCGGAGGATGGGCCGGTCGGGGTCGTAGCCGAAGGTGACGCCCTCGCAGCGGTAGACCAGGTCGCCGGCGCGGCCCTCGGCGGCGAGGGTGAGCGTGGCGTTCCCGCCCTGGGTGCGGCGCTCGGCGAACTCGCGCCGGAGCTTCATCAGGGCGGCGACGCGGCCCTCGTTGCGGCAGGTGCGGGCCTTGACGCCGCGGCGGAGCCACGCCTCCTCCTCGGTGAGCTTCTTGGCCTTGCGCTCCCAATAGACGGCCTCGTCGGCGAGGAGGTCGGCCTTGCGGCGGAGGAAGGTGGGGTAGTCGCAGTCCCAGCCGGAGAGGATGCCGCGGTCCAGGTCGAAGACGGTCTTGGCCACGGCGCGAAGAAAGGCGCGGTCGTGCGTGATGAAGAGGCAGGCGAAGGGGGCGGTGGCCAGGAAGCCCTCGAGCCACTTGATGGAGGGGATGTCGAGGTGGTTGGTCGGCTCGTCCAACAACAGCAGATGGGGCTCGCGGGCCAGGGCGCACCCGAGCAGGACGCGACGGCGGAGCCCGCCGGACAGGGCGTTGAAGTCGGCCTCGGGCGGAAGGGAGAGGCGCGTGCAAAGGGCGTCGGCCACATGGGCGCGGGCGGGGTCGTGCAACGCGTCGAGCAGGATGTCGCGGACGGTGCCGGGGCGGTCCTCCGGGACGTCCTGCGGCAGGTAGGCCACGCGGGTGGAAGGGGCCTTGAGCACCTCGCCGGAGTCCGGCTCGAGCAGCCCCGCGATGACCTTGAGAAGGGTGGACTTGCCCTCGCCGTTGCGCCCCGTGACGCAGGCGCGCGCCCCGGGCTCGATGGAGAGCGAGATGTTTTCCAGGACGGGCGCGTTCCCGAACCCGACCGTGACGTCATGCAAAGTGATGAGTGCCATATGACCCGACAGTATACCACAGCCTCCCCCACCCCGCCCCAACGGTATCCGGGGAAAGTGTGGGGACACAGCGCATCACGGAGGAGAGCAGAGGCCCACAATGACGCAAGGAAACCGCAGATTGGGGCAGATTGGGGGCCGGCTCCCGTCGGCAGGACTGCCAGTATGGGGAAACCGCAGATTCCGCAGATTGGTTGCAGATTAAGGGCGTGCCGGCGCACGCGGGACTACCTGTGTGGATTCACCGCAAAGGGCACAAGGGAGCACAAAGGACACAAGAAGGGTGTGTGGCAGTTTGGAGGCTTGGCTACGCCCCCTTTTCCGCGAAGACGCAAAAGGGGGCGGGCGATCCGGCGGGGACGATCCCAGCCGTCCACCCG
>DVOR01000104.1 GCA_018713405.1 Candidatus Spyradenecus faecavium
GCGGACGAGGTCTTTCTCGGGGCAGTTGAGCAGCTCGGCCAGCTTGGCGTCCAGGCCGTCCTCGTAGCCGATGGCGTCGACGAGGCGGTGGGCGAGGGCGTCCTCGGCGGAGAGGATGCGGCCGTCGGCCAGGGCGCGGACGTCGGACTCGGGGAGGCCGCGGCCGTCGGCGACGATGCCCACGAAGCGGTCGTAGAGGTCGTCGACGACGGTCTGGAGGATGGAGACGTGGGCGGCGTTGACGGGCTTGAGGGGGTTGCCGAGGTCTTTGGAGGGGCCGGAGGCGATGGAGGCGTCGGCGACGCCGAGGCGTTGGGCCAGGGCGGAGGCGTTGAAGCCGGGCATGATGACGCCGATGGAGCCGACGACGGTGGTGGGGCGGACGGCGATCCAGTCGGCCTGCATGGCGACGTAGTAGGCGCCGGAGGCGAGGAGGTCGCCGGCCTGGACGACGACCTTGCGCCCGGGGTCGGCGGCCTTGAAGCGCTCGAGGGCGTGGTAGAGGGCGTCGCTGGCGCCGACGCCGCCGCCGGGGCTGTCGATGGCCAGGAGGATGGCGTCGATGGTGTCGTCGTCGATGGCGCGCTCGATGGCATCCAGCACCGCGGCGTCGCAGTCCTCGCCGCCCCAGCGGGGGGCCGCGCCGGTGATGACGCCGTTGAGCGCCAGGCGCAGGACGCCGCGCGTGTCCTTGGCCGCGGGGTCGCCCGCCTCGACGGCGTAGGGCTGGGTGGGGCCGACATGGAAGCTCACCTGCTCGGCGCCGCTGGAGAGCAACCAGACGGGCAGCGCCACGAAGAGCGCGAAGACCAGCACGACGGCGGTGAGGCACCCGCCGAGAAAGCCGGAGAGGCACCCGCCGCGACGGCACGGGGGCGGAGGGACGAAGGTCGGGGGCACGGGGGCGGTGTCCATGGCGTTACTCCTTGTAGCCGAGTTCCTTGAGGATGAAATGGTTCTTGAACCACTTGGGCTCCACGCGGACGAAGGGGACGATGGTGCAGCCTGTCAGGCCGTAGGCCTCGGCGATCTCGGGCTCGGCGGCGCGGCGCATGGCACGGAGGGTGCGGCCCTTGTTGCCGATGACCATGCCCTTCTGCGAGGCGCGGTTCACGAGGATGGTGGCGGCGATCTCCCAGCTGCCGTCGGGGCGCTCGTCGATGCGCTCCACGCGCACGCCCAGCTGGTGGGGCACCTCCTGGAAGAGGCGGCGGATGAGCTTCTCGCGGATGATGTCGGCGATGGCGAGCTTGCGCGGGAAGTCGCTCACGATGTCCTCCGGGAAGGGGAGGACGGGGCATTCCGGCGCCAAGGCGAAGAGGCGCGCCAACAGGTCCTCGCAGCCCGCGCCCGTCTCCGCCGAGAGCTCGACCCACGGGATCTCGCGCGTGACCGCCTTCTCGGCGCGGATGCGGTCCCAGGCCGCGCGGAAGGGGGCGGGGTCGAAGCCCGGCGCGTCGGCCTTGTTCAGCACGAAGAGGGTGGGGGGCTCGGAGAAGGCCGCGCGCGCCATCCAGCCCTCGTCCTCCATCCGCACGGGCGCGGCGCCGTCGAAGACCACCAGCAGGGCGTCGGCCCCTTGGCCGGCCCCGCGCGACATCTTGTTCATCAGCGTGCCGAGCTCGTTCTCCGCCTTGTGGGCGCCGGGCGTGTCCAGGAAGACCAGCTGCCCGCGCGGCTCGGTGAGGATGCCGCGGATGCGGTTGCGCGTCGTCTGCTCCATGCCCGAGACGATCGACACCTTCTCGCCGACCAGCCGGTTCACGAGCGTCGATTTGCCCGAGTTCGTCCGCCCCACCACGGCCACCATCGCCGCCCGGAGCCCATCCTGTTTCATAGAATCCATAACGACATTCTAGCAAAATGCTATAATCCCCGCATGATCACCCCGCTCACGTCACTGTCCAACCCCCGCGTCAAGGCCGCCGTCAAGCTCCGCCAGCGCTCGCACCGCGACGACGCCGGGCTCATGCTCATCGAGGGCTACCGCGAGATCCACCGCGCCCTCGAGCACGACTACCGCCCCACCCAGCTCTTCTACTGCGAGGACCTCTGGCTCAAGCACGAGAACGAGCCCGCCCTCGTCGCCCGCTGCCGCGACCTCGGCGCCGACCTCTTCCCCTGCTCCAAGCCCGTCTTCGAGAAGCTGGCCTACCGCGAGCGCCCCGACGGCCTCCTCGCCGTGGGCCCGCAGATCGTCAAGCGCCTCGCCGACCTCACCCTCCCCGACGACGCCCTGCTGCTGGTGTGCGAGGCCATCGAGAAGCCCGGCAACCTCGGCACCATGCTCCGCAGCGCCGACGCCTCCGGCGCCGCGGCCGTCATCGTCTGCGACCCCTGCACCGACATCCACAACCCCAACGTCGTGCGCGCCTCCACCGGCACCCTCTTCACCCTGCCCGTCGCCCAGACCACCGCCGACGAGCTCCTGCCCTGGCTCCGCGCCAACGGCTTTGCCATCCTCGCCGCGACCCCCCACGCCGAGAAGCTCCACTTCCAGCAGCCCCTCACCGGCCGCGTCGCCCTCTGCCTCGGCAGCGAGCAATACGGCCTCACCGACGCCTTCATGCGCGACGCCGCGCTCCGCGTCCGCATCCCCATGCTCGGCGTCGCCGACAGCCTCAACGTCTCCGCCGCCGCCACCATCCTCCTGGCCGAGGCCGTCCGCCAGCGCATCCTCGCCGGCGCCGTCACCCCGCCGCCCCCCGAGCCCTGGCACGGCCACACCCACGACCAATGAACCCCGTCACCTACTGCATGAACGTCCACCCCGGCGAGAGCCTCGACGCCATCGTCAAGGCCCTCGAGGACGTCACCCTCCCCCTCCGCGACGCCCTCGGCGTCGACGACGAGGCCGACTTCCCCATCGGCCTGCGCCTCGGCAGCGAGGCCGCCCGGGCCCTCCGCGTCCCCGAGTCCCTCCGCGCCTTCGACGCCGTCCTCCGCCGCAACCACCTCGCCGTCATCGGCGTCAACGGCTTCCCCTACGGACCCTTCCACGGGTGCCCCGTCAAGACCGACGTCTACGAGCCCGACTGGGCCAACCCCCACCGCGCCGCCTACACCCGCGACCTCTTCTACGCCCTCACCCGCCTCCCCGGCGCCGACCTCGGCAACGACCACCGCCTCTCCGTCACCACCGCCCCCCTGGCCTACGACCGTGGCCAAGGCTTCACCGAGCCCATGTTCCGCAACGTCTGCGCCATGGCCCTCTTCCTCCGCAAGCTCGAGGGCTTCACCGGCCTGCGCCTCTGCCTCGCCCTCGAGCCCGAGCCCGACTGCCTCCTCCAGGACGTCACGACCACCGTCGACTTCTTCGAGCGCCTCTGGCAGCACCCCGACTGGAACCCCGCCTACCGCGACCTCATCGGCGTCTGCTTCGACGCCTGCCACTTCGCCGTCGCCTACGAAGACCCCCTCAACGCCCTCCGCTCCCTCGTCTCCGCCAACATCCCCATCGCCCGCGTCCAGGTCTCCGCCGCCCTCGAGTTCACCCCCTACGCCACCGCCCGGGACCTCGAGCCCTTCCTCGACGACGTCTACCTCCACCAGACCGCCCGCCGCGAGGACGACGCCACCCTCACCTGCTTCCCCGACCTCACCCGCGAGATCCTCCCCGAGCTCGCCGGCCGCCGCGGCCGCATCCACTACCACGTCCCCCTCACCTGGCCCGGCGACGGCCGCCTCGGCTCCACCCGCCACGCCCTCACCTCCGCCTTCTGGCGCTACGTCCGCGCCGGCGGCTGGCCCGTCGAGGTCGAGACCTACGCCTACTTCGTCTACCCCGACTACCTCCGCACCCGCACCCTCTCCGAATCCCTCCTCGCCGACCTCAACTGGGTCCGCGCCCAGCTCCGCAACGCCTGACCTGTCTCTTATACACATCT
>DVOR01000105.1 GCA_018713405.1 Candidatus Spyradenecus faecavium
AGGGGCCAAGAGGCGCAGGCGCGTTTCGACGCGGAGCTGCGCCGGCAGATTTTCGCCGCCGTGGCAAGGGGTCGCGCCCGGGCATGAGTGAGGTTCGTCCGCGCTTGGTCGTTGTCGCTGGGCCGAATGGCTCGGGTAAAACCTCCATCACCCATCAGCTTCACGACTTACGCCATAAGTGGATGGCGGGTTGTGACTATATCAATCCAGACAACATTGCGGAGCGCGAGCTGAACGGGTGGAATGACCCGGATTCCATTCTGAAGGCCGCACGCCTTGCCACGGAGCGTCGCGAGACGTGTTTGCGCGAACAGCGAGACTTTGCCTTTGAGACGGTCTTTTCCACCCCAGAGAAACTGGATTTTTTGCGTCGTGCTCATTCTGCCGGCTTCTTCATTCGCCTCTTCTTTGTAGGGACCGAATCTCCGGCCATCAACGCCAAGCGTGTCGCGACGCGTTGCCTTGAAGGCGGCCATGATGTGCCTATCGCGAAAATCATTTCCCGGTATACGCGCTCGATGGCGAATGCCGGAGAGGCGGCGACTTTCGTTGACCGTGCCTACTTCTATGACAACTCTGTGGACGTCGCCCCTGGCGAAGAACCCGATTGGCGCCCACTCTTCCGGACAGTGGAAGGCCGACTTGTCCCCAAATATCCCCGCCCCGATCACCCGTGGGCGGCAGCCCTCTACGATGCACTCTCCGCGCCTCTCCCGGACGCATGACCCATCCAGGCTCTATCCATGAAGAAGCCCTCGGCATCCGCCGAGGGCCTCTTTTGTGGGCTAGACTGACGGCCTCACGCCACGCGCCGCCGCAGGGCCACCCCTGCCACGCCCAGCGCGAGCAGCGCCAACGCCGTCGGCTCGGGGACACCAGGATCGATTGTGCCGCCGCCCACTGTTCCACCTCCAGCAGAACTCCAATCGGCGTCGCCCTCATAAAAGGTTGCTGCATATTGTGGGGTCCCATCGGGAAGAGTAACTTTTGCAAAGAAAGTTGTATCCGTCAACTTTCCGCCTGGAGAAAGAATAAACTCGGTTCCTTCTTTATTCACCAAGAGAACATAATAGGTATTCGCCTCATCTGACGGTAACCACGAGTCTGCCGAATATTCACCACTATAAAAGACTGCATCATCCCCTAATACCCCGGACGAGAGAAGTGTCACGGTCGAGTCGTCAGGATTCTCAAGGCCATTCTGCTCAATGTATGACTTTATGGCGGAAAAGTCGGGACCTACTTCTGGAACGGAAAGGAAATAGGCCGTTCCGTTGGCGTATTTGTCCACACCAGAGGTGGAAATCCCGGCAAGCCAACTAGTGATTGCAGCGGGAGCTACTGCAGTAAAAAGTGTGGCAATTCCAAGCAATAGTAATTTCATGGGTTTCTCCATTGTGCATAGTTTACTTCGCTGTAACAGTTCCGCTACCGGCAGAACCTTTACAGATGAAAACGCCTTGTCCAATCTCTAGTTGCTTGGTGTCTGCGATGTACATAACGCTAGAGACACTCCAAGAGTTGGTGTTTGTATTCCAGAATCGCTGGCTAATCGTCCCATCAGGGCTGACATAATACAACACGTCCCCCTTAGAGCACCCTGTCCATGTATAGTCCGAAATCGTTCGCTTATCAGGATACGGTAGGCAAACCAATTGCCACGTGGGAGCTTCTGTCGCACGACCATCTTCAATCCTAGCCCAATTGAAAGACTTCTCCTGCGCGAATTCAAGCGTTCGAGAAGAAACACGCCCTGATAAGGTGATGACTCCCGGCGTGTTTTTGTGAATGTAAACAGCTGTCTCAACAGGGTACTCAGTGTTATCCAAGAAATTCGGAAGCGGGACGTTTGCTTTGCTCCATCCTTTAAATTCAGCGGTTTCAATCCAAAAGCGAGGGAGATAGGTGCCGTCAGAACTGAGGAGATAGATAATATCTCCAGAAGAGAATCCGGTGAAACGTTCGTTCAGAGTGAAGGTCGAGACCTTTTCTCCAGTCTCCATATCCGGCAGCTCTTCAAAAGGATTGCCAACGATGTACCACCCACCACCTTCCATCTCGATTGTGGTGTAACCGACAGTATCGCTCTCGACGGCGGCGGATAAAGGGGCGTTTTGATGTGGGGGGCGGAGGTTGGGAGGTGTTGGGGGAGGGGGAAGGGGCGGGGTGAAAAATTTCTAAAATTGGGGCTTGCAGTCTGATGTAGCATTTGCTACAATTATTAGCATTTTGCCGCGGGGTATGTCTCTGGCGGCGCGGGGCCTGGGAGAGGTTCTGCTTTTGCGGGGGTGGTGTCCCTTTGCTTTTATTTATATGGATAGTCGGGCCGCGATGAGGCGGTGCGGTGGGATTTTGGCATTTCGCTCGCAGTCGTCGAAGGCGGCAGGGTAGGACCAATTTCCCGACGCCTCTTCTTGACCACGCAACCTTTCGTTGTCATCGACGGTGGCAGGGTTGGACGAATAGGACAACTACGACCAATAGGACGGCGCGCCGGGGCCAAGCTTCCAAGCCGCCAACCTTCCAGGCTTTTCCTCCTGCGTCCTGCGTGTGATACCCCCAATCTACCCCAATCGGCGGAATCTGTGGTTTCCCTGCACCGTGTCGCTCGGTGTCCTTCTGTCGCCCGCCGTGGGCCTCTCTATCCCCAAGCGTTCCTCGGACACCACGGTGGGCTGTGTCAATGGCGAATCGTAGGGTGGGGATTTGATATAGTATAGGTATATGGATACGCGGGCGGATGGTTTCGTTTGCCGGCGGTGCGGGGCGTGTTGCCGCGTGCCGGGGGTGGTGCGTGTGGACGCGGAGGATGTGGAGCGGTTGGCGGCGGCGTTGGGTCTGGCGGTGGAGGATTTCACGGCGCGGTTCACGGAGTTGGCGCCGGGGCGGACGGGATTGATGTTGGCGGGGGACCCGGAGGGTCCGTGCGTCTTCTTGGGTGAGGACAATCTTTGCCGGGTGCACGCGGCGCGCCCGCGGCAGTGCCGGGAGTATCCGGCGCGCTGGCGGAGCGCGGCGATCGAGGCGGTTTGCGAAGCGGAAAGGACACGGGCATGAGCGTGCTTTTTTGGTTGACGGTGGCGTTGACGGTGGTGGCGGTGGCGGTCTTCATCGACCGGCTGCTGCGTCTGCGGAAGATCGCCATCGACCCGCAGGATTTCCTGCAGGGCATCTTCACGGTGCTGGACAAGGGCCAGACGGATGAGGCGCTGGCGATCTGCGACGAGACGCCGGGGCCGTTGGCGGCCCTGGTTGCGGAGGCGGTGACGCATCGGGACAGCGATGAGGAGCATCTGCGCGAGATCTTGGCGACGACGGCCCACGCGGAGCTGTCGCGCCTGGAGCGGCGGACGATGCTGCTGTCGCTCTTCGCGCAGCTCCTGCCGCTGATCGGGCTGATCGGGACCTTCGTGGGGGGCTACGCGGCGCTTTCGGCGATCGACGCCTCGGCGCCGTTGGTGCAGCCGGGGGTGGCGGTGCACGCGGCGGCGGGGGCCTTGGCGACGACGATCGCGGGCCTGGTGGGGGCGGCTTTCTGCTACGCGGGGCATTACGTGCTGGTGATGAAGACGGACGCGTTGAGCCTGCACATGGATACGTGCGTGGCGCTGACGCTGGACTACCTGGCGCGGAACCCGGGGCTCGGCGGGGAGGAGGAGGCGGACGATGACGGGGCGGAATGAGACGTCTCCCTTCGTGTGGGAGCGGCATACGTTCGCGGGGAAGCGCTGGCCGCGGAGCCGCGTGGCGCGATCGTTCCTGATGCTGACGCCGTGGCTGAACCTGATGGCGTTGGCCGTGCTGCTGTGGATGTTGGCCCAGGCGACGCTGGTGCAGCCGGGGCGGACGATGACCTTGGCGCACGCCTCGCTGGCCGAGGGGCTGCCGGCGACGTTGCCGACGGCGATGTTGCGCTGGGTGGAGTCGCCGGGCAGCGGCGGGGCGACGGTGCTCTTCCTGGAGGATGAGGGCCGCTTCTCGGCCGACCGTCCGGAGGAGCTGGCGAAGCTGGGCGAGGCGTTGGAGCAGACCTTGGGCGAGACGCGGGCGCTGAACCTGCTGATCGACGCGGCGGTCTCGCACGGCGAGACGATGCGCTGGCTGGAGCGTCTGCAGGCGTGCGGCGTGGGGACGGTGAACCTGGTGGCGACCCCCGAAGAGGCGGAGGCGGATGTCCCGGCGGCTGAACATTGAGCGGCGGCGTCCATGTCAAGATCAACAGGAAGCCCGGCCGC
>DVOR01000106.1 GCA_018713405.1 Candidatus Spyradenecus faecavium
TGGCCGGCCGCCGTGGCGGGGTTGCTGATGGTGCAGACGGCGTTGCCGGCGGTGCGACGCGTGCCGTGGGGGCGGTGGCGCGGGCGGTTGACCGCGGCACTGATGGCGTTGGCGGCGCTGACCGTGGCGACGACCGGCGCCATGACGGCGCTGCGGACGGCGGAGTTGCGGCGCGTCGTCGCCGAGTGGCGGGCGAACCCGGACTGCGTGATGCGGGAGCCGACGGTGCGCGTGTGGCGGCCGCTGGCGTGGTTCGACCGTACGTGGCTGCCGAGTTTCTTCCTGGAGTGGGGCGGCGGGGAGGAGAGCTGCAACACGCCCGGCGTTGCGTGGTTCTATGGAAAACCGTTTTGCCTGTTGCTGGACGCGGACACGTGGGCGTTGCTCTACGAGCGGGACACCTTCACCGATCCGGAGAATCGCCTGGCGTGCCCAGGGGAGTGGTACGCGCGGGCGGACGCGGACCTGTTGGTCGCGCCATTGCCGGAGGGGACGGAGCTGCGGCCCGGGACGACGTTGCTCGTGATTCCCACGTATCGGGACGCGCCGGCGCCTCTCTCGCCGCTCGAGGTGATCCGTCTGCGGATTCTGCGGCGTGGGTGGGCGGAGTTCTCCGAGATCTCGCCGGAGCAGGAGTTGGCCACGGGCTATCGGCTGTGGGGGTTTGTGCTGGGGACGTCGCACGGGGATTACGTGGTGGCACGGCACAACCGCGCCATCTCACGCGAGAAGATTGCCGAGCTTCGGATAGAGGTCCAGCCTCCGCGTCAGTGAGCGGGTGGGGAGGCCGCGTGGGCGGCGAGGATTTTGCGCGCGGCGGTGGTGAGGGGCAGGGCCGCGGGGTCGTCGGCCCAACAGAAACCCTCGGGTAGGGCAGGGCTGTCGGGCAAGGGCTTGGCGGCGCGGACCTCGAGGGTCAAGCGAAAGTGGGTGAAGGTCTGGCGGTAGAGGCCCAGACGGCGGGTGCGCTTGGGTTTGGGGAAGGGGAGCGCATCGGGGTCGGGGAGTTCCCAGAAGCCGGCGAGGAGGCGGTCGCCGGGGTGCTTGGCCAAGAGCAGACGGCCCCGGGCATCGCGGAGGAGGAGGGCGGCGCCGGTACGTTCGGGCAGAGCCTTGGCGGGGGGCGGCGCGGGGAAGTCGGCCTGGCGGCCCTGCTCGGCGGCCAGGCAGGTCGGGCGCAGGGGGCAGGCGTCGCAACGGGGATTGCGCGGGACGCAGACCTGCGCGCCGAGGTCCATCATGGCCTGGTTGAAGGCGGCGGGGTCGCCGCTCGCGGCGATGTGCGGGGTGAGCCAGGCGGCGAGGGCGCGGCGGGGGGCGGGCTTGCGGAAGTCGCCGTCGAGGAGGTTGCGGCGGGCGAAGACGCGGGCCACGTTGCCGTCGACCACGGGCACGGGCTGGCCGAAGCAGATGCTGGCGATGGCGGCGGCGGTGTAGTCGCCCACGCCGGGGAGGGCGCGGAGGCCTTCGACGGTGCGGGGGAGGACGCCGCCGTGCTCGGCCATGAGGCGCTGCGCGGCCTTGCGGAGGTTACGGACGCGGGTGTAGTAGCCCAGACCTTCCCAGGCCTTGAGGAGCGGCTCATCCGCGGCGGCGGCGAGGGCGGGGATGTCCGGGAAGGCGGCGAGGAAACGGGTGAAGTAAGGGCGGACCGTCTCGACCTGCGTCTGCTGGAGCATGATTTCGCTGACCCAGACGGCGTAGGGGTCGGGATGGCCGCGCCACGGCATGGGGCGCTCGCGCGAGCGGTACCACGCGAGGAGGTCGGCGACCCAGGCGTCCATCGTCAGAGGTAGCGCACCTTGTCCGCGTCGAAGCGGGTGCGCGGCTCGGGGCGCTCGGCGGGGTAGCCCGCGGCGACGGCGGAGACGGGGATGAGCGTGGGCGGCAGGCCGAAGCGCGAGGAGACGGCCGCGATGCGCTCGGCGTTGGGGTGGATGCCCAGCCAGACCGCGCCGAGGCCCTGCGCGTGGAGGCCCAGGAGCAGGTTCTCGATGGAGGCGGAGACGTCCTGCAGGAGGTAGGAGAGCTGGCCGCGGTTGGCCGCCGTCAGGTCGCCGCAGGCGATGAAGCCGAGCGGCGCGTGGCGGAGCATCTGGCCGTAGGGCAGGCAGTCGGCCAGGGCGTCGAGGTCGGCGCGCTTGGTGAGGACGAGCCAGCGCCAGGGGTCGCAGTGCATGGCGCTGGGGGCGGCCATGGCGGCCTGGAGCGCGGCGTCCACGACGGTGCGGGGCACGGGGGCCTCGGCGTACCGGCGGACGCTGCGGCGGGCAAGGAGGTCTTGGAGGGTCATGGCGCGGCTCCTTCAGCGCAGCTGGGAGAGGAAGCGGACATCGTTCTCGTAAAGGTAGCGGATGTCGGGGATGCCGTACTTGATCATGGCGATGCGCTCGATGCCCATGCCGAAGGCGTAGCCGTAGACCTGGTCGGGGTCATAGCCCACGTGCTCGTAGACGCGGGGGTCGACCATGCCGGCGCCGGCGATCTCGATCCAGCCCGAGTTCTTGCAGACGCGGCAGCCCTTGCCCTTGCAGACGTGGCAGGTGAAGTCGACCTCCACGCTGGGCTCGGTGAAGGGGAAGAAGTGCGGGCGGAAGCGGACGCCGACGCCGGGGCCCATCATCTCGCGGGCGAAGTAGGCCAGGATGCTCTTGAGGTCGGCCAGGGAGACGGGCTTGGTGTCGACGTAGAGGCCCTCGATCTGGTGGAAGTTGGCCGAGTGGGTGGCGTCCATCGTGTCGCGGCGGTAGCAGCGGCCGGGGCAGACGATGCGCACGGGCGGCGGGTTGGCCAGCATGGTGCGGGTCTGGACGGCGCTGGTCTGGGTGCGCAGGAGGAGCTCCGCGTCGAACCAGAAGGTGTCGCTGGGGTCCATCGAGGGATGGTGCGGGGCGGTGTTGAGCGCGGTGAAGTTGTTGAAGCGCGTCTCGATGTCGGGGCCGTCGGCGACGGTGAAGCCCAGGCGGTGGAAGATTGCCGAGGCCTCCTCGATGACCCTGCTGACGGGGTGGATGACGCCCTCGGCGCGCCAGCGGCCCGGGAGCGTGACGTCGAAGCCGGCGGTGGGCTCGGCGGCGGCCTGCGCGGCGGTCGTCTTCTCGGCGAGGGCCTGCTCGAAGGCGGCGCGCCAGGCGCCGAGCTCCTTGCCGAAGGCGGGGCGGTCGGCCGGCGGCACGTCCTTCATTTGCTTGACGAGGCCGGGGATGAGGCCGTTGCGGCCGAGGTACTTCACACGCAGGGCGTCCAACGCGGCGGCGTCCGCGGCGGCGGCGACGGCCTCGAGCGAGGCGGCGTGTTCCTGTTGCAATTCCTGAAGGGTCATGATGGCGGGTTCCTTGAAAAATCTGCGATATTCTACCACAACCGCGCTCACCGGCGGCGCACGCGGTAGTGCTTTTCCATGCCGTAGGGGAAATTGTGGGGGAGGTAGTTCAGCACGCGTTCGTTGACGAGGGAGAAGTCCTTGGCGTAGTGCAGCAGCACCCAGGGGCAATCCTCCAGCACGCGCTCCTGCACGCGCGCCCAGCAGCGCGAGACCGTGGCCGGGTCGTGCGAGGCGACGGCGATGTCGTAGAGGCGGTCGACCTCGGCGTCGACGTAGTTGGAGCGGTTGGGGCCGGGCGACTGGTTGCGCGAGATGAAGAGCTGCATGAAGGTCTCCAGGTCGGGGTAGTCGCCGACCCATCCCATGAGGAAGAGCTGGGCCTTGCGCAGGCGGATCTTCTCCAGCAGGGCCTGCCAGGTGTTCACGGAGAGCTCGAGCTTGACGCCGATGCGGGCGTAGAAGGAGGCCAGGAGCTCCATCGATTCGGTGGTGTCCTGCGTGGCGTTGCCGACCTCCACGGTGAGGGTGAGGGGCTTGCCCGTCGCGGGGTCGATGCCGCCGGGATAGCCGGCCTCGGCCAGGAGGCGGCGGGCCTTGGCCAGGTCGTAGGCGTAGGGGAAGGGCTCCCGGCGGGCGTCGGGCAGGTGGCTGGGCGCGACGGTGTCCAGCGCCTCGACGCGGCCGCGGTAGTAGCGCTCCCACGCCTGGGTGTCGAAGGCGGCGTTGAGGGCCTGGCGGAGCTTCCGGTTGCCGCCCAGCACGGGGTCGTCCATGTTCACGCCGAGGTAGTAGACCTTCAGCGTGGGGGAGGTGAAGAGGCGGATGCCGCGCGCCCGGAGCTCCGGCGACAGCCCCATGTCGGGGTCGATGGCGATGTCCATGTTGTTGCGGTCGATCTGCTCCAGGAAGTCCAGCTGACCCGTGAGCAGCATCAGCCACTGCGTCGAGGCGTCCTTGACGATGAGGTAGCGGATCGTCTCGAAGGGCACCTCGTCGGCATCGAAATCCACGTCCTGCCAGCCGTGCCACTCCGGGTTGCGGTCGAAGACCATCTCGTAGTTCCGCCGCCACTCGCGCAGCTTGTAGGGGCCTGCGCCCACGGGGTGGTCGGTGAGGCCGCGCTGGCCGTAATGGGCCACGGCCTCGGGCGGCACGGGCGCCATGTAGCACATCGTCAGGAACCAGAGGAACTGGTTGCTGGGGGTCTTGAGCGTCACGCGCAGGGTGCGGTCGTCCACCGCCCGCAGGCCCTCCACGTCGATGCCGTAGTCGGTCGTCTCCGTGCCGGCGGAGGCCTCGGCGAAGGCGTCCATGCCCTTGATGTTCTTGACGAGCCACTCGCCGGAGCCGCCGACGTTCCGGTCGGCCAGGCGCTTCCAGCCATAGACGAAGTCCTGCGCCTTGACCTGCCTGCGCGCCCCGCCGAAGCAGGGGTCGTCCACGTACCACGCCTCGCGCAGGCGGAAGGTGTAGGTCAGCCCGTCCTCGCTCACCTCCCAGGACTCCGCGGCCCCGCCCTTCAGGCGGTAGGGGCGCGCGGCGTAGTCATACTCCAGGAGCGGCTGGAAGAGCAGCGACATCGCGCCGTTGACGCTCGTGTCCGAGCCGTGCGCGGGGTCGAGGGTGTTGATGGAGGGCTGCGCCCGGCGGAAGGTCAGGTCGACCTCGCCGCCGCCCGGCGCGTCGCCGCCGCACCCGGCGCCGAGAAACGCCAGGGCCGCCGCGCACGCCGCGCCCAACCACCGCCGCCGGGTCATCGCGCGCCCTTGCCGCGGAGATAGGCCTCGAGCCCCGCGGCGCGGAGCCTGCAGGCCGGGCACTTGCCGCACCCGTCGCCGGGGATGCCCTCGTAGCACGTCAGCGTCCGCGTCCGCACGAAGTCGAGCCGCCCGAGCTTGTCGGCCAGCGCCCACTCCTGCTCCTTGGTGAGGTGCTGGAGCGGCGCCAGGATGCGGAAGGGCCAATCCATCGCCAGGCGGAGCGTCTGCTCCATGGACTTGACGAAGGCCTCGCGGCAGTCCGGGTAGCCGCTGTAGTCGGCCTCGCTCACGCCGATGGTGAGGTCGTGGATGCCCAGCCCCTTGGCGTAGATGGCGGCGGTGAGGAGGAAGAGGGCGTTGCGCCCGTCCACGAAGGTGTTGGGGCAGCTCGCGCCCGCCTCTTTGGCGATGGGCGTGTCCGTGTCCATCAACGCGTTGTGCGTGATGTCCTTGTACCAATCGACCGTGATGGTCTTGTGCGAGGCCACGCCCAGCTCCTTGGCGAGGCCTTCGGCAAGCTCCACCTCGAGTTTGTGGCGCTGGCCGTAGGCGAAGGTGACGGTGTGCACGTTGGCCGCGCCGCGCTCGGCGATGGCCTGCAGCAGGCAGGTGGTGCTGTCCTGCCCGCCGGAGAAGACGACGAGGGTCGGTTCCATCAGCGGTTGTCCACGCGCTCGGGGTTCAGGTCATGCATCAGGAGGCGCTGGCGCGCGAACTCCTCCCAGCGGGTCGTGGGCTTGCCGTAGTTCGCGTAGGGGTCGATGGAGAGCCCGCCGCGCGGCAGGAACTTGCCCCACACCTCGATGTAGCGCGGCGCGAGCAACTTCACCAGGTCGGAGAGGATGACGTTCACGCAGTCCTCATGGAAGGCGCCGTGGTTGCGGAAGCTGAAGAGGTAGAGCTTCAGGCTCTTGCTCTCCACCATCTTGCGGTCGGGGATGTAGCTGATGTAGAGCGTCGCGAAGTCGGGCTGGCCCGTGATGGGGCAGAGGGAGGTGAACTCCGGGCAGTTGAACTTCACGAAGAAGTCGTTTTCCTGGTGGCGGTTCTCGAAGGCCTCCAGGAGCGCGGGGGTGTACTGGTCGGTGTAGACGGTGGTCTTCGCGCCGAGCAGGGTCAGGCTGCGCGTGGGCGGGCCCATCTCGGGCTGGGGCGGGCGCGGCCCCTCGCGGCGGTCGTCACGGCGGCCGTCCCGGTTCTCGTCCCGGCGGTTGTCGCGGCCGTCCCGACGGTCGTCGCGGTTGCGGCGGTCGCGGTTGCGGCGGTTCTCCCAACGGTCCTGGCGGGGCTGCTGACCCTCGGCGGGGGCGGCGTCCGGACGCGGCTGGGGAAGGTCGGCGCGCGGCTGGGGCTGCGCCTCGGGCGCGGGGGCCTCGACGGGGGCGGGCGCGGGCTCGGCCTCCGCGGGCTGCGCCTCGGGCGCCTCCGCGACAGGCGCGGGCGCCTCGGCAGGCGCCTCGACGGGCGTCGGCTCAGGCGCGGCGGGCGCCTCCTGCGGCGCGGACTCAGGGGGCGGGAGCGGCTCGGGCGCCGGTTGCGCCGGCTCGGGCGCGGGCTGAGGCGCGGCCACGGCCTCGGGCGGGGTGGGGGAAGGCGGCTGTTGCTCGTCGGCGGGCCGGGGTTTGGGGGCCTGGCCCCTGCGCGGCATCCTGTTGCGCGGCTTGGCGACCTTGCGTCCGGGTGGTTGTGCGTTCATCAAAAGGCGTGTCCTTAAACGTTCACTTAGATTTTAATGGCCCCATTCTACCAAAATCCGCCCCGCTCCGCCGCTATCCTTCTCCGCTTCATGGAGGGGTTGGGGGAAGACACGAAGGACACGAAAAACCACCAAGGCTCACGAAGGAAAGAGCAAGGCAAGGATGCGCGGCGGGATAGGGGAGCACCCCCCTCTTTGCCCATCGCCCCGCGGGGCGTTCCGTCCTACGTTCTCCGTTTTCCGTTCTCCGGGACGGCAGGGGCGCCCCACCAAACCCTAAGGGGTCGGAGGCGAAACCCTAAGGGGTTCGACCCAAAACCCTAAGGGTTTCGGGGCAAACCCTTAAGGGTTTCGGAAATGCATAAGGACTTATGCAGAATCGGCCCCTCGTCGGGGCCGATTTGGAAGTTTGGAAGTTTGGATGTTTGGAGGCTTGGTGTTGCCCCGTGGGGCGTTCCTTTCTCCGTTTTCCGTTCTCCGGGGCGCGGAGCGCCCCTAGTCGTGTCCGCGGGGGTGGGCGCGGCGGTAGGTGTCGGCGAGGCGTTCGGGGGCGAGGTGGGTGTAGACCTGGGTGGTGGCGGGGGAGGTGTGGCCGAGGAGCTCCTGCACCACGCGCAGGTCGGCGCCGTGGGTGAGGAGGTGGGTGGCGAAGGAGTGGCGGAGCTTGTGGGGGGAG
>DVOR01000107.1 GCA_018713405.1 Candidatus Spyradenecus faecavium
ACTTCAAGGCACGACTTCAAGGTGTGCGGCCCCGCGTCGCCAACCTCCCCGGAGGCCACGGTTTCGCGGCGGCGGGGCGGTGGAATGTGGTATACTGTCTTCACCGTTTGGGAGTGTCCCGGCGGATGAAAGGACTTTGTTATGGCACGTTTCACGCTTCCTCGTGACATCTATTTCGGCCCCGGCGCGATGAAAGAGCTCGCGGTCCTGGGCAAGAGCCGCAAGCACGCCTTCGTGGTGACCGGCGGCCACTCCATGCAGAAGAGCGGCGCCCTGGACCGCCTCTGCAAGATCCTCGCCGACGCCGGGCTGCAGGTGACGCAGTTCACCGGCGTGGAGCCCGACCCCTCGGTGGAGACCGTCATGAAGGGCGCCCAGGCCATGCGCGACTGCCAGCCCGACGTCATCGTCGCCATCGGCGGCGGCTCGCCCATCGACGCGGCCAAGGCCATGTGGGTCTTCTACGAGCACCCCGAGAAGACCTTCGACGACATCAAGGACCCCTTCACGATGCCGCAGCTGCGCCAGAAGGCCATCTTCGTGGCCATCCCCTCCACCTCCGGCACCGCCACCGAGGTCACCGCCTTCTCCGTCATCACGGACTACTCCACCAAGGTGAAATACCCCCTCGCCGACTTCGAGATCACCCCCGACATCGCCATCGTCGACGGCGACCTGGCCGAGACCATGCCGCCGAAGCTCACCGCCCACACCGGGCTCGACGCCCTCACCCACGCCATCGAGGCCTACGTCGCCGCCCTGCACAGCGACTTCTCCGACCCGCTGGCCATCAAGGCCATCCAGATGATCGACGACGACCTCGTCGCCTCCTACAACGGCGACAAGGCCGCCCGCGGCCGCATGCACGTCGCCCAGTGCCTCGCCGGCATGGCCTTCTCCAACGCGCTCCTGGGCATCACCCACTCCATCGCCCACAAGATCGGCGCCCAGTTCGGCCTGCCCCACGGCCTCTGCAACGCCATCCTCCAGCCCTTCGTCATCCAGTTCAACCGCAAGGCCTGCGAGGCCCGCTACGCCGACATCGCCCGCGCCCTCGGCCTCCCCGGCGCCACCGAAAAGCAGCTCGTCAACGTCCTCGTCGACAAAATCTGCGCCCTCAACGACTCCCTCGACATCCCGCCGACCCTCGAGGCCGCCGGCGTCACCCGCGAGCTCTTCGACGCGCACCTCGACTTCATCGCCGAGAACGCCGTCAAGGACCCCTGCACCGGCGCCAACCCCCGCGAGACCACCGCCGAGGACATCCGCAAGATCCTCGTCGCGGCCTACGACGGCATCCCCGCGGCCATCAACTGGTGAGCCCGCGCACCGCGCCATCCCGGGGCGGGGGCCGCGGCCCCCGCCCTTTCCTTTCGCCGACCCGCGTGAAGGGCGGCCCCGCGACCCCGCTCCGCCGATTCCGTCTCTCCCCTTTCCTGTCGCCTGCGTGCGTGAAGGGCGGCGGCGCGAATGGTACGGAGGTCGGCGGCCTTACGGCTTTCCTGTCGCCTGCGTGCGTGAAGGGCGGCGGGGTTGTGGTATAATGCCCCCATGTTTGTGGATCCCAAAACGTCAGGCACGGAGGACGGCGGCGCGCCGCTGCTCTCCGTCATCGTGCCGGTCTATCGCACGCCGGAGCCGCTCCTGCGCGCGGCCCTGGATTCGATCCTGACCGGCGAGGTCAAAGACCTGGAGCTCATCTGCGTGGACGACTGCCCCGGCGGCGAATCCTCCCCCATCCTGGCCGAATACCAGGCGCGCGACCCCCGCGTCCGCCTCCTCGTCAACGACCGCAACCGCGGCGTCTCCCACAGCCGCAACCGCGGCCTCGCCGCCGCCCGCGGCGCCTGGCTCGCCTTCCAAGACTCCGACGACCGCGTCACGCCCGACGGCTACGCCCGCCTCATCGCCTTCGCCCAGGAACACGGCCTCGACGCCGCACGGGGTCGGTTTGTCCGAGATTTTAATGCACCGCTGTCGTCGTTTGGCGAGCTGGCCCCTGGGGAGTCCTGTGTGGCCTCCACCACGCAGACCTCTCGCGTGTTGCAGACGACCCTCGAGATGTTCCGCTGGTCAGCCTGCGGAGGGGTCTATCGACGCACGGCCTTGCAAGGGTGCAACTTCCCCGAGTTGCTCACGCGATACGAGGATGGCGTGTTCATCGCAAGCTTCCTTTTGGCGGAACGTAAGGTCGGATGCCTGAATATCCCTCTTTATCTGTATGTGGCCCGCGGGGAATCCCTCTCCCATCGCGTACCGACGGTAAAGGAATACGTGACGTATGCGACCGCAGCGGGCCTGATTGCGCAAGCCATGCGACAGGTGCGTAACGTGGTCGCAGAGGATGTGTTGCGCTATTATGCGCGATGGTGCCTCCACATCCTCTTCTCGGATCGGCGGGGCTTCGAGCGCGTCAAGGGGCGGCGCCAGCGTGACGCCTTCTGCGCGGGGGCGCGCGAGGTGGCCTGGGCCATCGCGCCGTACGTAGCCTGGTATCTACGCTGGACGTTGCGCTTGGTGGCGCTCTGGCCGCGCATGCTCTTTTGGCCGGGCCGCGTGGCCTGGAACCTCATCAAGCTCGAAGCCGGGAGGACTTTTCCGTGAAGGAGCCGATGCTGACGGGGAACACGTCATTGCAGGACGGGGTGACCCGCCATGTGCTGATGGTGGCAGGGGCCTAGTCCGACGCGGCGTGGGAATGGGCGTCTACATGGTCAAGCCAATGGATGTACTCCCTTGTGACGCAGGGATGAGATTATGAAAGTACCATTGCTTTCCCCTATCACCGTTTGTTACTCCGCCAGTGTTGGTACGTACAGAGGCCTTGCGAATGATGGGTGGCTTCGCCAAATCCCCTATGCGAAACGTGGCTGAAGCGAGGTTTGCCGTAAGGCATTACCCTTCTATTGGAAGCACCTCATGCGGAAAAAGTCTCGCCAGGCTTCTTCATTCGCTCACTTGCGACCGTCCTCTCGCGGCGTCTTCGAGTGTTGTTCGGAAGGTGACACGAGAATGGAGAAAACGTGCGATACGCTTTTTCCCATACCTGTCGCGCCATCGTGGCGAATGGGAATGCATTTTGAGGAAACACTGAAATTGGCTTTTGCGGTAGGTTTGGATCATAGGGAACGACACGGGAAAGGACAATTCCCGAATGACAGGTCTTTAGCAAGGGTGGGCGTGGTGTCGAACGACAAACATTTCAGGGGCAGGGGTGTGCTATAATACCCCCGATGTTTGGGAAGAATATGGATTGTGATGCAAAGGAGCGGAAAGGGAGTCCGTTGTCCTTTCGGGTTGTTGTGCCGGCGTGGCAGGTGGCGGAGTATTTGGGTGAGGCGTTGGAATCGGTGCGGGTGCAGCCTTTTGGGCAGTGGGTGTGCCATGTGGTGGATGATGGGAGTGTGGACGAAACGGGGGCGATCGCGGATGAATTCTGCCGCAAGGATGAGCGGTTCCGGGTGACGCATCAACGCAATGCGGGCGTTTCTGCGGCGCGCAACCGCGCGTTGCCGGAGCATGGGGCGGAAGGTGAATATCTCGTCTTTCTGGACGCTGATGACACGCTTGTGCCAGACTGCTTCGCATGGATGTCGGAGGCCATTCGCCAGAACCATCCGGACTATTTTGAGTGCGGGGGGGGGGTAAAAGAGTCGTACCTCATGGGGCGCGCGGTGTTGGAGCATTTCGTGCGCACGAAAATCCTCTATGGCTATCTGTGGAGT
>DVOR01000015.1 GCA_018713405.1 Candidatus Spyradenecus faecavium
CGCCGCCCACAGCAACGCCCGCAACCGCCACCGCCACCGCGGCGCCTCCGGGAACGGGCGGGAACAGAGATAATCCAACAATGAACTGAACATAAACGCGCTCCTTGGAAGGCTCAGACCCCCACAGTATAGCAAAAACCCCCACCTCCGCACGAAACGCTCCCCCCGTTGCGCCGGCGGGAATAAGTGACGATGCTTTTCCGAAACCCTTAGGGTTTTGGTTCGAACCCCTTAGGGTTTCGCCCCCGACCCCTTAGGGTTTCACGGGACGGGTTTGCGCGGGGGTGGGGTTTTTGGTAAGGTAGTGGCGTTTCCGCAGAGCAGGAGAGAGCATGAACCGCTTGCAGTATCTGATCCGTCGCTTGATGTTGTTGGTGCCGACCTTTTTCGGCATCACGGTGGTGTGTTTCCTGCTGACGCGCCTGTTGCCGGGCGGGCCGGTGGACCTGATGCTGGCGCAGATGCAGGGCGCGAGCGGTGGCGGCGGCGAGGCCGGCGGCGGCGCAAACGCGGCGCTGGTGAGCGAGGAGATGCGCGCGGAGCTGAACAAGCAGTTCGGCTTCGACCAGCCGATCTGGAAGCAGTATTACAACTGGGCGGTGAAGGAGCACCTGGGGATGTCGATGCATAGCTATATGTATCGGGATTCCACGGCGTGGGAGCGAATCCGCGAGCGTCTGCCGGTGTCGGTCTGGTTCGGCGTGGTGGCCTTCCTGCTGAGCTATCTGGTGTGCATCCCGCTGGGCATCGCGAAGGCCTTGCGGCACGGGGCGCCATTCGACTTCGCGACGAGCGCGCTGGTCTTCACGGCCTACTCAATCCCCGCCTTCGCGGTGGGCATGATCCTGAAGATGTGCCTGAGCGGGACGGTGGATGGCCTGTGGGACATCTTCCCCATCGGCGGCTTCGAGAGCGACGCGGCGGTGGCGGCGGGCGGCTGGACGCTCTTCTGGGACCGGGCCTACCACATGGTGCTGCCGGTGGCGTCGTACGTGATGACCTCCTTCGCGTTGCTCACGATCATGATGAAGAACTCGCTGATGGAGCAGATGAGCGCGGAGTACGTCCGCACGGTGCTGGCGAAGGGCGCGACGCGGCGCCGGGCCATCTGGTGCCACGCGCTGCGCAACGCCTTGATCCCGATCGCGACGGGCTTCGGCAGCATCCTGGGCGCCCTCTTCGCGGGCTCGATGATCATCGAGACGCTCTTCGAGATCCCGGGCATGGGCCAGCTGTCGCTGGAGGCGCTCATCCAGCATGACTACGCGGTCTTCATGGCGATGCTGGTGATGACGGCCTCGATTCAGCTGCTGGGCAACCTGCTCTCCGACTTCTGCTATATGCTGATCGACCCGCGCATCCACTTCGACTGAGCGGCGCTTTTCCGCGCCCACGCGGAAGCTTGGTTGGTTGGAGGGTTGGAGGTTCGGTGGGTGTGGGGCGCCGCCCCACACCCCGAGAGTCGGAGGTTTGTCCGTCGCGCGCTTGTGCGCGTTCCGTTCTCCGTTCTCCGTTTTCCGTTCTCCATCCCTTGGGGCGGCTCTGCCGCCCCAAGGGATTTGTGGTATCATGTGGGGGCAAAGGAGTTCATCATGCGGATTTTGACCGGCGTGCAGCCTTCGGGCCACCTGCATTGGGGCAACTATTTCGGGGCGATGAAGCCCATCATCGACCGTCAGGACCAGGGCGAGGTCTTCGTCTTCGTGGCGCAGTACCACGCGTTGACCACGGTGCACGACGCGGAGAAACTGCGGACGGCGACGCGCGACGTGGCGCTGGACTTCCTGGCCTGCGGGCTGGACCCTGCGAAGGCCTGTCTCTTCCGCCAGGGCGACGTGCCGGAGGTGCACGAGCTGGCGTGGCTGCTCTCGACGGTGACCCCGATGGGCCTGCTGGAGCGCTGCCACTCCTACAAGGACAAGCTGGCGCGGGGCATCCCGGCAAGCCACGGTCTCTTCGCCTATCCCGTGCTGATGGCGGCGGACATCCTCCTCTATCAGAGCGACTGCGTGCCGGTGGGGCGCGACCAGAAGCAGCACGTGGAGGTGACGCGCGACATCGCGGCGAAGTTCAACCAGACCTTCGGCGCGGAGGTCTTCCGCCTGCCGGAGCCGCTGATCGCCGAGAAGGTGGCGGTCATCCCGGGCCTCGACGGCCAGAAGATGTCCAAGAGCTACAACAACACCATCGGCCTCTTCGACGACCCCAAGGAAGTCAAGGCCAAGATCATGCGCATCGCGACGGACTCCACGCCGCTGGAGGCGCCGAAGGACCCGGACAAGTGCCGCGTCTTCGCGCTCTATCGCCTCTTCGCGGACGAGGCGGAGACGGAGGAGATGCGCCAGAACTACCTGCGCGGCGGCTACGGCTACGGCCACGCCAAGAAGGCGCTCTTCGAGATCTACCAGCGCAAGATGGCGCCCTTCCGCGAGCGCCGGGCCTATCTGGAGGCCCACCCGGAGGAGGTGGAGGCCATCCTGCGCGCAGGCGCCGCCCGCGCACACGAGGCCGCACGCGCCACCCTCGCCGCCGCGCGCAAGGCCGTGGGCCTGGACTGAGCGGGCCACGCCCCGCACCGGGCCGCATGGACGCGACGCTGCCGCTGTTCGATGATTACCGCGTGAGCCTCGAGGCCTTCGAGGGCCCGCTCGACCTGCTCCTGCACCTGATCCGCAAGGAAGAGGTGTCCATCACGGACATCCCGATCGAGCGGATCACGGCGCAGTATCTGGCCTACCTGGAGCGGTGGCGGGCGCTGGACGTGAACCTGGCCGGGGAGTTCGTGGTGATGGCCGCCACCCTGATGCTCATCAAAAGCCGCACCCTCCTGCCGCAGGAGGCGCAGCCCGGCGAGGAGGGGGAGGAGGAGGCGCCGGACCCGCGCCTGGACCTGGTGCGTCAGTTGATCGAGTACAAACGTTGCAAGGATGCGGCCGAGGCGTTGGCCGCACGCGAGGCCTTGCGCGGCGAGACCTTCGCGCGCGGGGCCGAGGCCGAGGCCGCGGGGCGGGCGGCGGGGGAGCTGCGCCTGGGCGACGTGGGGGCGGATACGCTGCTGGCGGCGTTCCAGGAGGTGCTGGCGCGCGCGGGGGAGACGGTCTCCTTCGGCCACCTGAAGATGCAACGCTGGTCGGTGCCGGAGAAGATGCAGGGCATCCTGGCGCGGGTGGCGGAGGCGTCGCACTGCGCCTTCGGCACCCTCTTCCGCGAGGGCGCGCCGAAGGGGGAGATCATCGTGACCTTCGTGGCGTTGCTGGAGCTGCTGCGCCTGCGCCACGTGACGGTGACGCAGGCCTCGATCTTCGGGGAGCTGTGGGTGGACGCCATCCCCGCCGGCACGCCGGACGCCCACCTGCCGCTGCCGGCCTTCGACGAGCTGGACCGCTACTAGAGCATCCAGGGGACGTAGGTCTCGCGGGGCAAGGGCGCCGCGGGCAGGTCGGCGGGGGGCTGGCCGGGAATCAGGCGGCGGACGATGACGGAGGCCAAGGCGCCGCGGTCGCCGTAGGAGGCGACGATGCCGGCGGCCAGCTCGAGGTCAGCCGCGTCGATGGGGCCGAGGACGGCGGCGGTGGG
>DVOR01000108.1 GCA_018713405.1 Candidatus Spyradenecus faecavium
CCACATCGTCGCCCCCGACCCCGAGGCCAGCGGCATCATCCACGCCGAGAAGATGGCCATCGCCGACGCCGGCATCAAGCCCGAGGACGTCCAGTACATCAACGCCCACGGCACCTCCACCGGCCTCAACGACCCCATGGAGACCAAGGCCGCCAAGGCCGTCTTCGGCGAGCACGCCTACAAGCTGAAGATGTCCTCCACCAAGTCCATGACCGGCCACCTCCTCGGCGCCACCGGCGCCCTCGAGGCCATGACCTGCCTCCTGGCCATCGGCGACAACTTCTACCCGCCGACCATCAACTACCACACCCCCGACCCCGAGTGCGACCTGGACTGCGTGCCCAACGTCGGCGTCGAGGCCCCGCTGGACATCGCCATGTCCAACACCCTCGGCTTCGGCGGCCACAACTCCTCCCTCATCCTCCGCCGCTACGCCTAAAGGAGACGCGATGTACGACCAGGAAACCATCAAGACCGTCCTCCCGCACCGCGACCCCTTCCTCTTCTGCGACCGCATCCTCGAGTGCTCCCCCGAGCGCACCGTCGCGGAGGTCGACTACGGCCCGGATCGCTACTTCTTCAAGGGCCACTTCCCCGGCCACCCCGTGTGCCCCGGCGTCATCTTGGTGGAATCCATGGCCCAATGCGGCGGCGCCGGATACCGCCTCTCCGCACCCGCCGAGGGCGAAAAGAAGCTCTTCCTCTTCGCCAAGCTGATGGAAGTCCGCTTCGTCAACCAAGTCCTCCCCGGCGACACCGTCCGCTACGAGATCGAGACCGTCAAAGCCACCGGCCGCCGCCTCGAGCAAAAAGGCCGCGGCATCCTCGTCGGCAAAACCGACAAGAACGGACGCCCCCTCACCGCCGTCGAGGCCCAATGGTTCTGCCTCGTCGTCCCCGAAAGCGCCGTCACCGCACAATGACAAGGAGCTGACACCATGTCCGAGAAACCCAAAGTCCGCGGAGGCCTCTGCCTCAACGTCGACGGCGAAGGCTGCAAACGCTTCGTCGCCCGCGACATCGCCCGCGAGCAAGCCAAAGCCCCCATCCAAAACGGCCCCAAGAGCGTCCTCGTCCTCGGCTGCTCCGGCGGCTACGGCCTCGCCAGCCGCATCGCCGTCGCCTTCGGCGGCCCCAAGGCCGACACCCTCGGCGTCTCCTTCGAGCGCGCCCCCACCGACCGCAAAGCCGGCTCCCCCGGCTGGTACAACAACGAAGCCTTCGACGAAGCCGCCAAGGCCGCCGGCCTCAAAGCCGTCACCCTCTCCGCCGACGCCTTCGCCGACGCCACCCGCGAAACCGTCGCCCAGCTCGCCAAGGACAACGCCTTCGCACCCTTCGACCTCGTCGTCTACTCCCTCGCCTCCCCCATGCGCACCGACCCCAAGACCGGCGTCCTCTACAAGAGCGCCATCAAGCCCATCGGCGCGCCCCACACCGCACGCACCCTCGACATCATGACCTGCGAGATGAAAGAGGTCACCGTCGAGCCCGCCACCCCCGAAGAGATCGAAGCCACCGTCAAGGTCATGGGCGGCGAAGACTGGGTCATCTGGATGGACTTCCTCCGCGACCGCGGCCTCCTCGCCCCCGGCTGCAAGACCGTCGCCTACTCCTACATCGGCCCCAAGTGCACCCAGGACATCTACCGCTCCGGTACCCTCGGCCGCGCCAAGGAGAACCTCGAAGCCGCCGCCAAGACCATCACCCAGGCCCTCCAGCCCCTCAACGGCCTCGGCGTCGTCTCCGTCAACAAGGCCCTCGTCACCCGCGCCTCCGCGGTCATCCCCGCCATGCCCCCCTACATCTCCTGCCTCTTCAAGGTGATGAAGGCCCATGGCCTCCACGAGGACTGCCTCGACCAGATTGACCGCCTCCTCCGCGACCGCCTCTACGCCCCCGACGGCAAGATGCCCGTCGACGAAGCCGGCCGCATCCGCATCGACGACTGGGAAATGCGCCCCGAGATTCAAGCCGAGGTCGACGCCCTCATGGCCGCCCTCACCCCCGACAACGTCGAAGCCACCACCGACATTGCCGGCTACCGCACCGACTTCCTCGCCCTCCACGGCTTCGAAGGCTGAGCCCCCCGGCATCCCCCCAAAAAGGCCGCCCAACCCGGGCGGCCCTTTTTTATACCCTCCCCGGCGGAAGCCGCAAGGGGCACCCCGCGACGTTCGGGGCCCGTGCGGCAGGGGTGGGGGCGGTGGGCGTCTCCCGGGCGCTATTGGTTGGGCAGATGGTGGCGGTGGTTTTGGCCGGCCAGGGTCGTCATCCGATGGGTCAGGGCGATCCGCCCGATGGCGGCCTGGACCAGGCTCTCCAGCTTGCCGCCCGCGGCATAGTTCGCCTCCATGGCGTAATTCACCCGGTCCTCCGTCAGCAGGCGCTTGGCGGTCTGCGCGCGCCCCTTGGGATAGACCGCGATGGCGATGCCGCCCTGTAGGCGCACCAGCCGCATGCACGGCACGTCGGTGAGGCCGTCTCCCAGAAGATGATGCGCGAGAACGGGATCCGCCGCTCGGCCTCGGGCACGAACGCGTTCACGGCCAGGTTGTCCGCGTCATCCTCGACGCCCTTGTTGATCCGGAACAGATACTGCGTCTTGGTCGTGTAGTTCACCACGTTCGCCGGCCACATGGCGCAGTCGTTGTTGTCATACAGGAACGAGCACGCGTAGATCTTCTTGAACGCCTTGCCGATGGCCGAGCCCTCGATCAACTCCCGCAGCCCGGAAGAGACGATGTAGTGCTCCACCTCCACCCCCTCCTGGTGCCCGAACGCCCGGATCCGCGCGAACCAATCCTCCACCCCCGGGAAGAAGCGCACGTCGCGCCCATACGCCCGCAACGCCTCATGCGTGGTCTTGATCTTGCCCAACCGGGCCTTCTGGATCATCAGCATCATGTAGCACAGGATCGGGTCCGCCGCGTTCTCCTGCGCCAACGCCGTCGCCTCCCGCCAAAAGGTCTTCGCGATGTCCCCCAAGCCCGAGAAGAACCCATATTCCTGCATATTCCCGGGCGCAAGCGTCCCATCGAAATCGTAGCACAGGGCGACAATCGGCCGCTTCGCGCGCATAACGTTCTCCTTTTCTCCCGCCACCACGGCGGCACCCCTCCATTCTACCACAACCCCCTCCCCTCCGCTCCGATTCCGCAAAGACGCAAAGGGTGCGCGGCCAAGCCTCCAAGCGTCCCTCCTGCGTCCTGCGTGCGGTGGCACGCCTCAAGTCTACACGAATCCGCGGTTCCTGCGCCGTGCTCTCCGTGGCCCCCACTATCCCCTGGGCACATTGTATTTGGGCTTGCAAAGGGGTGGGGGTGTTGTGATATTCTATTGATACGCCATGGGTGAGCCATGGCACCGTTTGCGCTTTGCGCGACAAGTCGCTCGTGGAAACCTGAGAACTTTCTGATAAGGCGGCGAAATCGGCGAAGTGCGCCATTCTGGGCGCACTTCCCTCTCGCATCCTTATCAGGCTTTCTCAGGGCCCCCACGAGGTGCGGAAGGGCTGTGCGCCTTTTCGCGCGGCTGGGGCGGGAGCGGAACGGGACGCGCCCGGGCGTGTGTCTGAGGCGCGGCAAGCCGAGGGGGTCACCCACTTCCCTGCCCCATCTCCCTCGGCCACGCGTTGGGCGGGGAAGGAGAAACACTCCACCATGAAGAAAACACTCTTCAC